>DASSZK010000134.1:0-5803 GCA_035702845.1 Acidimicrobiales bacterium | reverse complement strand
ATGGTGGACCAGCTGTCGTCGTTCGCCGACGAAGTCACCCGCGTGGCCCGTGAAGTGGGCACCGAAGGGCGCCTCGGCGGCCAGGCCGAGGTGGCCGGTGTGTCGGGCACATGGCGGGACTTGACCGAGAACGTCAACCAGTTGGCCGGGAACCTGACGACCCAGGTACGCGCCATCGCGGAAGTCTCGACCGCAGTTACCCGAGGCGACCTCACCCGCTCCATCACCGTCGACGCCCGCGGTGAAGTGGCGGAACTGAAGGACACCATCAACCAGATGATCGCCAACCTGCGCGAAACTACGAAAAGGAACGCACAGACCGACTGGCTACGCAGCAATCTCGCCCGTATCGGGGCTCGGATGCAGGGCCAGCGAGACCTCCAAGCTCTTTGTGCCATGCTCATGAGCGAGATGACCGAAGTGGTCGATGCCCAGCAGGGGGCCTTCTACCTCCTGGAGACCTCCCCCGATGACGGGCCCGAACTTCACCTGGCTTCCGCCTTCGCCTACAGCGGGCAAGACCGCCGGTTCAAGTTGGGCGACGGCCTCATCGGCCAGGCAGCCCTCGAAGGCAGGCCGTTACGGGTCAACGGTGCGCCGGCGAGCTACCTCAATATCGAGGGAGGGCTCGGCTCAGCGGCGGCCGCTGATGTGACAGTCCTTCCCGTCTTGTTCGAGGACCAGGTGCTCGGTGTTATAGAACTGGCTTCGTTCACAGCGTACAGCCAGGAACACCTTATGTTCTTGAGCCAGTTGGTGGAAACGGTCGGCGTCGTGCTCAATACCATCATCGCCAACACCCGTACAGAACAGCTCCTGGCTCAGTCTCAGCACCTCACCAAGGAACTGCAGAGCCAGTCCGAAGAGCTGCAGCGAGCCAACACAGAGCTACAGGAGAAGGCCCAGCTACTAACGGCACAGTCCGCCGACCTCGAAAACAAGAACCGCGAGATCGAAATGGCCCGCCTGGGCCTGGAGGAAAAGGCCCTGCAGCTGGAAATGGCCTCGAAGTACAAGAGCGAGTTCCTGGCCAACATGAGCCACGAGCTGCGCACGCCGCTGAACAGCCTCCTGATCTTGGCCAAGTTGCTTGCCGACAACCCGGACCGCAACCTGACCGACAAGCAGATGGAGTTTGCCCGCACGATCCACCGGGCGGGCTCCGACCTCCTCGAGCTCATCAACGACATCCTCGACCTGTCCAAGGTTGAGGCCGGCAAGATGGACGTGCGCCCCGGTGTAGTGGAGACCAGCGTTATTTGCCAAGGCCTCCTCGAGTCTTTCCGGCCGGTGGCCGAGCAGAGGCAGCTCGACTTCTCAGTGCACGTGGCCAACCTGGCACCCTCCCAGCTCATTACAGACGAGCAACGACTGCGCCAGATCCTCAAAAACTTGCTGTCAAACGCGTTCAAGTTCACCGAGCGCGGCAGCGTGACGTTGGATGTTGCGCCCGCCACACCGCCACAGCTGGCCTCGCTCGGTCTGCGCGTCGGCAACGGCGAGTTCGTCGCCTTCTCGGTAACGGATACCGGGATCGGTGTGGCTGCAGATAAACTGCGCCAGATATTCGAGGCTTTCCAGCAGGCCGACGGCACGACGAGCCGCCGGTACGGTGGCACGGGCCTCGGGTTGTCCATCAGCCGGGAGATAGCGCGGCTCCTCGGAGGCAGCATCACCGTCGACAGCCAGCCCGGCGTCGGGTCCACGTTCACCCTTCTGATCCCGGCCCAGCTAGCACTGGCGGACGGCGTGGCCGAAGATGTCGACTTGGAGCTCAATTCCTTGCCGGCTAGGGGACGTGGACCGATCATCACGCCACCACGGCTCGCCGAGCCCGGGACAGCCTTGGTGCGGTCCCTCAAGGGTTGCACCGTCCTCGTCGTCGACGACGATGTGCGCAACGGCTTCGCCCTTACGAGCGCCCTGGAGCTACACGGCGCGGAGGTGCTCTACGCGGACAACGGCACCAGTGGGCTCCGGCTGGTGAAGGAGCACCCTGAGATAGACCTGGTCCTCATGGACGTGATGATGCCGGAGATGGACGGGAACGAGTCAACCCGCGCCATCCGCTCCACCCCGGGACGCGAAGCCCTACCGGTGATCTTCCTTACTGCGAAGGCCATGGCGGGTGACCGTGAGAAGAGCTTCGCCGCAGGCGCTTCGGACTACATAACCAAGCCTGTCAACCTGGACGAGCTCCTGGCGTCCATGCACCACTGGCTGGACAAGGGCCGCCAAAGTACGGTCACAGCGGGCTCCGCCGGTACCGACGCCCAGTGAGGACCTCCCCCCAAGACCAAAAGATCCTCCTGGTCGACGACCGGGAAGAGAACCTCTTCGCCCTGGAGGCGATCCTCGCGACGCTCGGCCACACGCTCGTGAAAGCCAGCTCGGGAGCGCAGGCCCTCAAGTACCTCCTGGCGGACGACGTCTCGCTCATATTGCTCGACGTCCAGATGCCTGAGATGGACGGCTACGAGACCGCCGCTCACATCCAGAGCCGCCCCCGCACACGTGACATCCCGATAATCTTCCTCACCGCCATAGACCACGAAGCCCACCAGGCCTACCGGGGCTACGCTGCCGGGGCGGTCGACTTCCTGGCCAAGCCGTTCGACCCCTGGGAGCTGCGGGCCAAGGTGGAGGTCTACCTGCGCCTTTACCGGGAACGACGGGCGCTGGAGGCGCGGGTGGCCGAGCTCGAGCGCGCCCAGGACACCGGGCGCGCCAAGCAGGCGCGCTCGGACGTGGAGGCGATGACTGCACTGCTCGAAGAGGCCGAGGCCAGCCTCGCCCCCGGCGTTTGGGACCAGTTGATGGAGCACCTCAGCTCGTTACGGGAGACGATCGGGCCAGAGTTTTGAGGCTCCAGAGCCCTTGAGGCGACGGCGGGCCCTCAGTCGCCGCCTAAGTGCCTGGCTGAGCGCCCCGCTCAGGCCTTCTCCGAGCCGGTCGAAGGGGACGGGCCTGCTGGGTGGAAATGGAGAGCGCGCACACTGAAACGTAGTTGCCGAAACATGTAACATTGGCTGCAACGCCTACCCACCACTTGGTCCTTACCCCCTGGACCACAGTGATGACTTCACAACAGTGATGACCTCACACCAGTGATGACCTCGCCAAGCCAGCCGACAGTCCGAGAGTTGGCCCGCGAGGCAAATGTTTCTCCTGCAACTGTTTCCCGGGTCCTGCGCGACAGCCCGGGCGTATCGGCACCGCGGCGCGCCGCTGTACTCGGGGCCATCGAGCGCCATGGCCTTACTGGCAAGCCCTCTCGACGCCCACCGGTCCCTCAGCACCGCCTCGTGGTCGTCCGCTGCCCTTATGTCTTTAACGACGTTTTCGGAGCATTGCTGTCGGCGGTCGCGCGTTCGCTGCGCGAAGCCGGCAAGCGAGCCCTCCTCAGCGTGGAGGCAGGCGAGGGCCGCGAACCAGATATCAGCGAGCTCCTGTTGCCCGACCGCACAGAGGGGGCGATCCTGATCCTGCCTCCCGAGCCCGTGGCGGTGATCCGGGACCTGCGCGCCAGTGGCTACCCGTTTGTCGTTATCACCCCGCGAACGCCTTTGCCATCCAACGTAGCGGCGGTGTCCGCAGCCAACATGGCCGGGGCGCGGGCTGCCACTGAGTACCTTTTAGGCCTCGGGCACGAGCGGATCGCAATGATCGGCGGCCCATCGCATTGGATCGCTACAGAGGGCCGTATAGCTGGGTACCGAGCGGGCCTGGCGACTTACCAGAAGTTGGCACCTGCTGAGTACATCTACGACGGCGGCGAACCCACGGTCCGGCAAGGCTACGTGGCAGGCCGCACGCTGCTCGCATTACGCAAACCTCCCACCGCCATAATCGCCTTCAACGACAAAATGGCGGCGGGAGCCATGAGGGCCGCCACAGACAATGGCCTACGCGTGCCGAGGGATCTGTCCATCGTGGGCTTTGACGGCCTTGAAGTGAGCGAAGTCGTCGAACCTCGCCTCACAACCGTGCGCCAACCCATTGACGAAATGGCAAGACTGGGCGTCGAGCTCCTCGTACGCTTAATCGAGGGGCGGGATATAGAGACATTGCAAGTCGTCCTGTCCAACAAGCTCGTGATCGGGGGCTCCACCGGCCCTGTGCCGCTTTTGGCGAACAGGCAAGCATGACTGAGGGCCCTTCCGCCACCAGCGAGCTCCCGGCCAGGCGCCCTACAGTGCGCGAGATCGCCGCTCTGGCCGGCGTGTCCACTGCAACGGTTTCGCGTGTGCTCAACGGCGCACAGAACGTGGCGCCACAAACACGGCGTTTGGTGCTGCAGGCAGTCGAGCGGCGGCCCCTGGTCGGTCAACGCACCCGGCGCCGGGCGGCCCAAGTGGACCACACGATCGCCGTACGTTGCGCCCATGCTTTCGGCGATTATTTCGGGCAGCTGCTTTCGGGGGTTGCCGCGGGCCTACGCGACCACGGCCGGCGCCTTTTGCTTAGCGACGGTTACCAAGATGGGTTGGAACCGAGCTTGTCGGACCTTTTGGCCACGAGCCTGACCGAGGGAGCCGTGCTCATCCTGCCGCCGGAGGCCCCCGAGGTCTTGGCGGCACTGCGGGCGACCGGGTACCCCTTTGTCGTTATCGACCCCGCAGAGCCGTTGCCCGATCCTGTCCCCTGCGTGTCGGCGGCGCACATGGCAGGAGCGCAAATGGTCACGGATCACCTGGTCCAACTCGGGCACACGAGGATCGCCACAATTGCCGGGCCCCGGGAATGGCTGTCCGCTCAAGACCGCCTGGCGGGTTACAGGGCAGCGCTGGCGGCGCACGGCCGCTTGGCTGACCCCGAGTACCTCCAAGAAGTCCACGAGCCGAACATCGAAAGTGGCTACGAGGCCGCCCGCAGGCTCCTGGAGGTCGCGCCGGCGCCGACCGCCATCGTCGGGTTCAACGACAAGGTAGCGATCGGCGCAATGAAGGCAGCCAAAGAGATGGGGTTGGAGGTGCCCAGCCAACTGTCCATCGTTGGCTTCGATGGCCTGGAACTGGGCGAGCTGTCGTCGCCGCGCCTGACTACTGTGCGCCAGCCGCTCGAAGAGATGGCCCGCATAGCAGTGGAGGTACTGATGCGGATCATGGCCGGACGGGAACTGGAGACGCCGAGGATCGAGCTCAGTACAGAGTTCGTCCTCGGCGCCTCCACTGCTGCCCCGCCGGGATAGGGCCGCCGGGGTAGGGCTACGGCCTAAAGGCCCACGTCGTCTACGTACACGGTGCCTTGCGAGTACCAACCGTGCACCCAGATCGTCACCGATGTAGTACTTGGCCCAGTTGTAAATGTCGTGGACAGCTGCGCCCAGGTGGAAGAGCTTGTCCATGTGCTCGTGTCGCTGGTACCGGTCCCGGTATCGCCAAGGTAGGCGTAATTGCCCTGCACCCATGCCGTCAATGTGTAGGTAGTGCTCGGCTGCACGCTCACAACCTGAGAGCACTGCGCGTCGTCGGAGGCGCTAGGGGTTATCGCCAGGGCGTAATTGCCTGAGTGGACGGGGGAAGTTACAACGCTCGCCGTGCCGGAGTCACAGCTCCACCCGGACAGGCTGCCACTCTCGAACCCACCGTTGGCCACTGAGCCGGAACCCCCCGGACCAGCGGTCGTCGTTGTGGTCGGTGCAGTCGTCGTGGAGCCGGGAGCCGTCGTCGTGGTGCTCGCAGTTGACGCGAACTGGAGATAATGCACGTTCCAGCCCGCGTTGTCCTGGTAGACGGTGAGGGTCTGGGTGCCCGCGCTCAGGCTGACGTCGGCGGTGACGGTGGTCCAGTTCTGCCAGCCG
>DASSZK010000133.1:0-10997 GCA_035702845.1 Acidimicrobiales bacterium | reverse complement strand
CGCCCCCCCAACTCGGCAGCTGTGGCCATGCTGAGGCGCCAGCGCACGCCCGAGCAAAGCTGTGCGGACAGTAGCTTGGCGAAGCCGCTCGTATGGCCGCCGGCGTCAACATTGGCTATTACCGGCGACGCCGTCGTCTCGAACTGGGCCGCCGAGATGGCCTGGTCCAGGCGGTCCTGGGCAGGGCGCATGAGAGGTGAGTGGAAGGCGCCCCCTACCTGTAGGGGTATGGCACGCTTGGCCCCAAGGCGCAGAGCCGCCTCGGACGCCGCAGCGACCCCCTCATGGGCCCCGGCGATCACGACCTGACCCGGGCTGTTGTCGTTGGCGACCCAAGCCCCCTCGACGGATGCGCATGCCTCGGCGACACTCTCTGGACCGAGGCCGATGATGGCGGACATGGTCCCAGGGTTGGCATCTGCGGCCGCTTGCATCGCTTCACCGCGTTCGCTGACAAGTACCGCACCCTGGCCCGGGCTGAGCGCCCCTGCTGCAACGAGCGCCGTGTACTCGCCCAGGCTATGGCCGGCGAAAGCCACCACGCGGTACGGCCCCTGCGCCGTGGCTGCGACAGGGGTGGCGGCATCGGGCAGCTCTATCGCTGCCCGTGTGGCATCCAAGATGACTAGGGAAAGCGCAAAGGTCGCGAGCTGGGCGTTGCGGGTCGCTTTCAACTCTTGTGCGTCTGCATCGGTGAGCAGGTGGGAAATGTCACGACCGACAACCTCGCTCAGCTCTTGCACCAGCCGCCAAGATGGGTGAAGTTGCCATGGCGCGCCCATCCCGGGGCGCTGGGAACCCTGACCGGGGAACGTGAGTACTAACACGAGCGCAATATCCTACGTGCCTGCCGACCAGCCTGGCATTTACGTGCACATCCCTTTCTGTGCTCGGCGCTGTGACTACTGCGCCTTCGCAACGTGGACTGGGCGCGAGATGCTTTGGGACCGCTACGTGTCAGCCTGCCGGCAGCAGGTACGGCACCTCGCTGAGCAGGGATGGGGCCCGGCGGGCACGGTGTTCTTCGGGGGCGGCACGCCGTCGCTGCTGCCGAGCTCGATGCTGGTGGGGATCCTCCGTGAGATCATCACTGGCCCCGGGCTCGCTGCGGCGCACGAGGTCACGGTCGAATGCAACCCCGAAACCGTCACGCCCGAGAAGTTGGGCGCTTACCGCGACGCAGGTGTGACACGCCTGTCGTTCGGGGCCCAGTCGATGGCACCGCACGTGCTTGCCTCGCTCGGGCGCGACCATGCCCCGGGATCGGTCCGCGCCGCTGTGCGGATGGCCGAGGAGGCCGGGTTCGCTGGGCGGTACAACCTCGACCTCATCTATGGGGCTGCCGGGGAGAGCCTTGCCGACTGGCGCCGCACGCTCCAAGAGGTGATCTCCCTCGGGCCGGCCCACGTGAGCGCGTACGCCCTAACGGTTGAGCCGGGAACGCCGTTGTCGAAGGACCCGACGAGGTTCCCCGTGGACGACGACCAAGCCGACAAGTACCTGTTGGCGGAGGAGCTCCTTTCGGGGGCGGGCCTGGATTGGTACGAGATATCCAACTGGGCGTCGCCGGGCGCCGAGTGCCGCCACAACCTGTTGTACTGGTCGCAGGGCGACTATGCCGGTATCGGCTGCGCCGCGCACTCGCACTGCCGGCAGGGCGACCTCGGTGGGCGCCGGTGGTGGAACGTGCGTACGCCTGAGCGGTATTGCGACCTGACGGAGAGGGGCGAGAGCGTGGTGGCGGCGCAGGAGCTGGTACCGGACCAGGACTACACGAACGAGGCTCTCATGCTCTCGCTCCGCACCAGAGCGGGTGTCCCCGCCGAGCTGGTCCCATCGGAGCTCGTCGACGCCGGCCTGCTTAGCCTGGCGGGCCCGGCCCGCGAGCGCGCTGTGCTGACGACCGCCGGGCGGTTGCTTGCCAATGAGGTAGCCGTCCGGCTCCGTGCGCCGAGCACGAGGGCGGCCGGCCCTGGAGGTGAAGTGCGTGCCGGCTGACCCGGGTGCCGGCCCGAGGCGCCCGGACCATGTGGTCCCGGGCCCAGACCAGGCCGGCCCAGACCGCGTCGGTGGGCGCCCGGACTACGTGGAGGAAATGCCGACCCTGCCCCCCCAGGAGGCGACGGTGTTCGGCCTTCGCTGGAGGGGCAATGCTCCGGCCGCCGTGGGTACCGGCTCGCAGCCTGACATCGGTCCCGAACCTGACGCGGGGTCAGAGCAGACGCTGGTGCTGCCGGCGATCCCAGGCCCGCTTTCGTCGGAAGCACAGCCAAGTGCCGACGTGCCTACTGCCGTCTTGGAGCCTGTTGCGGGGCCGCCTGGCCAGCGGGCGCCCGCTGCGGTGCCCCCCGAGCAGCGGGCACTCGAGCCCCGCCACCAGGCCCGATGGGCCATTGGCGTGGTCCTGGTTATTGCCGCCGCCGGGCTAGTGGTGGGCTTGTGGGTCACTCAGCCCGGCCAAGCGCCGGCCGAGGCCGTGTTGCAGGCGGGTCGCCAAGTTGTAGGCGCCCAAGCTTTGGTCGGTGACGGTGTGCGCTGGAGTTGTCAAGCCGGAGCCAGCTCGCCGGGCACACGGAGTGCAGCCGCCGGTGATGTCGCCGCGGCTCGCCAGTCACTGGAGGCGGCTGGGAAGGTGCTGGCAATGATCGGTCGTACGCCGGATGGCCCGACGCATGAAGTCGTGGCAGACCTTCGCGCCTTGGCTTCCGGGGAGAGTGCGGTCGTGGCCGATGTGGGCCAGTGGGTGCAGGACCGGGAGGTGGCTGGTTGCTACAGCGCACCGAGGAACGACCTGTACTACGACCGTGCCCTGGCTCGGGACGAGGCTCTTTCGCCGGTTGCGGCTCGGCTCGCCTCCGACTGGTCACTGCTTTCTCAGCGCTACCGCCTGCCCGCTCTACCACGCTGGGAGGGAGCTCCGTGGCGATGATGCGCCAGTATTTTTCACACGCTACAAAAGCGTACTTAAACCACTGAAAGTCGCCGAGACCGCTCGGCACTCGGCCGATTTGAGGTACTCTTCGGAGGTGACTGAGCCCGTCAAGTGGATCGGCACGCCGGAGGCCTGCGCCCGGCTGGGCGTCACCCTGCGTACGCTCTACCGGTTCATTGACGAAGGCCAGTTACCTGCCTACAAGATGGGTCGCGTGATCCGCCTGCAGGCCCACGAGGTGGACGAGTTCGTAGCGCGGGCCAGGATCCGGCCGGGGACTCTAGAGCACCTATATCCCGACCCTAAACCGGTCCAGGGCCGCCCTGGGCTTGAGCACCAGGCCGCTGGCGAGGCGGCGGGCGCCGGCCCAGGCGTCGGGACAGGCACAGATTTTGGGACAGGCCCAGATTTTGGGACGGGCCGACAACCCGGCTCAGGCACAGACGAAGGAGAGATGTGAGCGAGGGGTGCCTCTTTTGCCAGATAATCGCGGGCGATGTGCCTGCCAAGGAGGCGTACTCGGGGCCGCTTGCCTATGGCTTTTGGGATCTCGAACCCCAGGCTCCTCTGCATGTCCTCATCGTCCCCCGACGCCACATCGCAGACGCGTCCACGGTCACGCCGGCCGACGCAGCGGCCCTGGCGGAGATGATGGCCGCCGGTAGCCAGGTGGTGGCCGAGGCCGGCTACGGTGAGCGCGGCTACAGGATGGTTTTCAATGTCGGGCACGATGCCGGCAACACGGTGCCTCACCTGCACATGCACGTACTCGCTGGTCGGGACCTGAGGTGGCCACCAGGCTGATGCCTGATGCCCCGGCTACCCGTACCGAAAAGCCGGCTTCGCGCCTTGCGGCCGCTACGCTGAAAGAGCACACGTGCCCTTAACCGTCACCGTCCCCAACCACCTCATGGCCGGCCTGGTGGGCCCGCTGAACGAGAACCTGCGCTCTGTCCAGGAGGCGTTCGGTGGCGCTCGGATCGTTGCCCGCGGCAACGAGGTCAATATCGAGGGCGAAGAGGCGGCCGTCGTAGCGCGTCTGGTCGACGAACTGCGCCTGCTCCTGGAGAGGGGCCATACCGTCGACCCAGGCGTGGTGGCGCGGACCATCGACATCCTCAAGGCAGACGAGCGCCCCTCCGAGGTCCTTACCGCCGACATCCTTCGCTCTGCTCGAGGCCGTTCGGTGAGGCCCAAGTCCAGCGGGCAGAAGCACTACGCCGACGCCATTGCCGACAACATCGTCACCATTGGTATCGGCCCGGCGGGGACGGGCAAGAGCTACCTGGCCGTAGCCCTTGCCGTCCAAGCCTTGCAGGCCAAGACGGTGGAGAGGATCATCATGACCCGCCCTGCAGTCGAGGCGGGGGAGCGTCTGGGTTTCCTACCCGGCGACCTGATGGCCAAGATCGACCCCTACCTGCGGCCCCTGTACGACGCTCTCTACGACATGCTGGGCACAGATGGGGCGAGGCGGCTTCTCGACAATGGGACCGTGGAGGTTGCCCCGCTCGCCTACATGCGGGGGCGGACGCTCAACAAGAGCTTCATCATCCTCGACGAGGCGCAGAACGCCACACCCGAGCAGCTGAAAATGTTCCTCACCCGTATCGGCTTCGGTTCCAAAGCGGTCGTCAATGGAGACGTCACACAGGTGGATCTGCCCGGGGGCCGCTCAGGCCTCGCCGAACTGGAGACGGTCCTGGCGGGCATCGAGGGGATCGCCTTTGTCCGGTTGTCCAACCGGGACGTGGTCCGGCACCGGATCGTGGCTGACATCGTCGCCGCCTACGATGCGTACGCCGCCCGGGGCCATGGCGGTACGCGCCCCGAGGAGGCTTAGGCACGATGGCTGTAGAGGTATTCGCTGCGGACGAGCAGAGCGATCACCCTGTCGACACACTTCGTTGGGCACGACTGGCAGAGGCCGTGCTAGCTGAGCAGGAACTGGCCGGTGACGCCGAGCTCTCCGTCCTGTTCGTCGACGAAGCCTCCATAGCCGAGCTGAACAACCGCTTCCTTGGCAAGCAGGGCCCTACCGATGTGCTCGCCTTCCCGATTGACGAGGAACCCGTGGAGAGCGGGCGCTCGCCCGATTCGGGAGGCACCGGCCCAGGCATGGGCTCGGAGCCCGAAGATATCCCTGTGCTGCTAGGGGACATCGTGATATGCCCGGCGGTCGCCCATCGCAACGCCCCTGAGCACGCCGGCGATCCCGACGACGAGCTGGCATTGCTGGTGGTGCACGGTTTGCTCCACCTCATGGGTATGGACCACGAAGAAGAGGACGAGGCAGAGGAGATGGAGGCCAAAGAGCGCGAGTTGCTGGCTCGCCACCACGGGCCTTTGCGCCCCGAGACGTGGGCGTCCTCTCGGAAGCGGGGGGAGGAAAAGGCGGAGCCAACCTCCGCCCAAGACGGATAACCCATGTTGCTCGTGGCCTCGTCAGGGGGCTCTCACCAGTTCAGCAGCGCCGACACGGGGCTAGTAATTGCCGTGGTGGTCCTTATCGCGCTGTCCGCCATGTTCGCTCTTTCAGAAACGGCGCTCACCCGTATTTCTCGCGTCAAGGCCTACTCATTGAAAGAAGAGGGCAGGCGAGGGGCGGCATCGCTGTACAGGTTGGTCGAGCAACCCGAACGCAACCTCCCGGTCGTGCTGTTCCTTTTAGAGATCTGCACCCTGGTTGCGGCCACCATGGTCGGTGTCGTGGCCGACAATGTGCTCGGGCCATGGGGCGTTGTAGCGGCTACCGGCTTCGAGATCATTGTCATATTCGTTTTTGCCGAGCTCGCTCCGAAAATCTGGGCTGTGCAGCATGCAGAGAGGGCGGCGCTCTTCATGTCCCCGTTCTTGGCGGCGCTGGTCTCTTTCGCTCCTCTACGCTGGACGGTCCAAGCATTGATCAGGGTCGCCAACGTCGTCCTACCCGGAAAGGGCATCAAGGAAGGACCTTACGTAACCGAGCAGGAGCTGCTGGCGATGGCTGACACCGCAGCCGATGAGGCGGTCATCGAACGTGAGGAACGCCGGCTCATTCATTCGATAATCGACTTCGGTGATACAGTTGCGCGAGAGGTCATGGTCCCACGGCCTGACATGGTGACGGTCCCTGTAACCGGCTCCGTCCACGATGCTGCGGACGTGGCGTCTTCCGAGGGCTTTAGCCGCATCCCGGTGTACGGCAACAACATTGACGACATAGTCGGGATCGCCTACTTGAAGGATCTCATGCGAGCTGAACGCGAGGGCCGGGCCGGCGTGCCCGTGACCGAAGTGATGCGTGAGGCGCAGTTCGTCCCGGAGAGCAAACGGATCGCCGAGGTCATGCGAGAGATGCAGGCGGGGAAGCACCACCTGGCCATCGTTGTCGACGAGTACGGCGGCACGGCCGGCCTGGTGACTCTGGAAGACGTGCTCGAGGAGCTCGTGGGCGAGATATCGGACGAGTACGACGTTGAGAGGCCCCGTATCGAGCACTTGCCTGACGGGCAGTTACAGGTCGACGGGGGTCTTTCCATCGACGAAATAAACGAGTTCGCCGGGCTCGAATTGCCCCAGGGCGACTGGGACACCGTTGGAGGCCTCGTGTACAGCCTTTTGGGCCACGTCCCCGAAGAAGGTGAGGCAGCCAGGTACGACACCTTCTGCTTGGTCGCCCAAAAGGTCGAAGGCAGGCGTATAGCGCAGGTCCTGATAGGTCCCGTCCCCCCCGACGACGGCACCAATCAGGAAGTACCTCGGGAGGCTGCCGGCACCGCGGGTGGCGATGGGGCGGCTGGAGCCGAGGGCGACCGCGCCACAGCCGGCAATGTTGACGACAACCTTGGGACGGCCACCGACGGTCCCGGTACCGGGACGGGCGCGGGTGCCGGCGCGACGGGTGTCCCTGAGCGTCCGGGCCTCGGCCAGGCCGCGGCCGGCCGGTGAGCCAAACCGGGGAACAGACGGCGGCCTCGGGCGCTTACCGTGCGGGCATGGTCACGCTGGTGGGGCGAGCCAACGTCGGCAAGTCCAGCCTTGTCAATGCCATGGCCGGGGACAAGATCTCTATCGTCTCGGACAAGCCGCAGACGACTCGCGGGCCAGTCCGGGGCATCCTGACGCGCCCGGGCGCTCAGGCTGTCTTCATCGACACACCCGGCCTGCACAAGCCCAGGACGATGCTGGGCCAAAGGCTAAACCGTACGGCTATAGGTTCACTCGACGGCGCGGACGTGACTGTGTTCGTGATCGACGGCCGTTCCGGAGCGGGGGGCGGGGACCGCTTCGTGCTCGAGCAGCTACCCGTCCGCCAGGTTTGCGTGGTCAACAAGATCGACGGCATGCCCCGACAGGCCATCCTCCAACAGCTTGCGACTGTGGGCGAATGGGGTTTTGAGGAGTACTTTGCGGTTTCGGCACGTTCGGGGCGGGGGGTGCCCGAGCTGGTGGGAACGATCCTGGCGAGGCTGCCGCAAGGCCCTGCTCTGTATCCCGAGCACTACGGGCGCGACATGGACGATGCGCAATGGGTGGCCGAGCTTGTGCGCGAGCAGCTACTCGCGGTCGCCCGCCAGGAGCTGCCGTACAGCATCGCCTGCCGGGTAACCGACTGGGACTGGCCCTATATCAAGTGCGAGGTGCTCGTTGAGCGAGACTCGCAAAAGGGCATCGTCATCGGCCACGGAGGTGAGGTTTTGAAGCGGGCCGGCAGCGCCGTGCGAGCGCAGCTCCCCCCTGGGGCATACCTGGAACTGTCCGTGAGGGTGGCCAGGGACTGGCAGCAAAAGCCGGACATGCTTGACCGTCTCGGGATCTGAGAACCGCGCCTAGTAGGTTCGTGTTCCTGACCCCTATCGTCCCTTTCCTCAACCATCGCGCCAGTCCCATTACGTACCTGCTTGGGGGCGGGCTGGGCGCGGCGGCATCGGTCCGTAAGTGACTACGCCAGACGGGCTCGATCCCAAGCGCATGCCCAAGCACGTTGCCTGCGTGATGGACGGCAACGGGCGCTGGGCGAAGCAGAGGGGCTTGGCCCGTACGGAGGGGCATCGGGCGGGCGAGGAGGCGCTGGTCCAGGCTACGAAGGCCGCAGTGGAGCTAGGGATCGAGTGGTTCACCGTCTATGCCTTCTCCACCGAGAACTGGCGCCGCCCCAAGGACGAAGTCCGCTTCCTTCTCGAAATAATTGCTGACGACCTGCTCACCCGCCGGCGTACCGAGTTCCACGAGCTGGGGGTCCGGATCCGCTTTGCCGGCCGGCGCGACTGGCGGGTCCCCAAGTGGATCCAGCGGCGCATGGACGAGACGGTGGAGCTCACGCGCGACAACAAGAAGACGACGCTGACCGTCGCTTTCAACTACGGGGGCAGGGCCGAGATCGTCGACGCGGTGCGCTCGTTGATGGAGTCGGGGGTAAAGCCGAACCAGGTGGACGAGCGCGCCCTGCACCGCCACCTGTACCACCCCGAGGTGCCCGACCCAGATCTCTTCATTCGCACTTCCGGCGAGTTCCGGATCTCGAACTTCCTTTTGTGGGAGATCGCCTACAGCGAGCTGGTGTTCATGGACGTGTTGTGGCCGGACTTCCGCCGTGAGCACCTGCGCCAGGCCGTGCTCGAGTACCAGCGCAGGGAACGGCGCTTCGGGCTCACTGCCGACCAGCGCGACCAGGCCGGCTTGCCGTCTTGAACTGATGGCGCTTTATCGCGACCGGGGGGTCGTGCTGCGCACGTACAAGCTGGGCGAGGCTGACCGCATAGTCGTAGTGCTCACGGCAGGCCGGGGCAAGGTGCGAGCGGTGGCCAAAGGTGTCCGGCGCACCAAAAGCCGCATGGGCGGCCGGTTGGAGCCACTCAGTCACGTGGAGCTTCTGCTGTACGAAGGGCGTGAGTTGGACGGGATCAGCCAGGTCGAGCTGGTGGAGCCGTGGCCCCAATTGCACGAGACCCTGTCGTCGATGTCGCACGGCCTCGCCATGGCGGAGGCCGCCGAGCAGGTTGCCCAGGAAGGCGCCCCCTGTGAAGCCCTCTACCGCATGCTGGTCGGAGCCCTGCGCACCCTTGTCCAGCGCCCGGGCCCCTTGGTTGTGGCCTCGTTCTACCTCAAGCTGCTAGCGCTGGAAGGGGCCGCTCCCATATTGGCATCGTGCGCAACTTGCGGTTCGGGACCGCCGGGGGTCGAGCTCGTTGCCTTCGATATCGCCGAGGGGGGCGCTCTGTGCAGGACTTGCCGCAGGGGCCTACCTGTGAGCCCTTCGGCTCTGGAACTAATGAGCTGGATCTTGGGAGGGCAGCTGTCGCGTGCACTGGAGTTGCCGGCTGGAGCTGTGACCTCCGAGGTCTCCCACCTGGTGACAGTGGCGTTGGAGACCCACTTGGAGCGCCGGCTCAAGGCATTACACCTGCTCGACGTGGACTAGCCTGCTCCTCCATGCCCGTTTCAATGGAAGAGCTGGTCCGCCTGTGCAAGACACGGGGCTTTGTCTTCCCGTCGGCAGAGATATACGGCGGGTTCCGTTCCACCTATGACTACGGCCCCCTGGGCGTGTTGATGGCGCGCAACGTGAAGGAGGCCTGGTGGCGGTCCATGGTCCAGTTGCGCCGGGAGGTCGTCGGTCTGGACGCGGCCGTCCTGTCAAGCCCTCGCATTTGGGAGGCGTCGGGCCACCTGGACAACTTCACTGACCCCCTTGTCGACTGCCGTAGCTGTAAGCAGCGTTGGCGGGCCGACCAGCTCCCCGTGGCCGAGGGGTCTGCGCCAGCGGTTCCAGGGCAGCCGGTTTATACGTGCCCGAACTGCGGGGGCCACGATTTCACCGACGCACGACCGTTCAACTTGATGTTCAAGACCTTTGCCGGCCCAGTCGAGGACGAGGGTTCGGTCGCCTACCTTCGGCCCGAGACGGCACAGGGGCATTTCGTGAACTTCGCCAACGTGCTCCAGACCGAGCACTTGCGGCCGCCTTTTGGCACGGCTCAGGTTGGCAAGTCGTTCCGCAACGAGATTACGCCTGGCAATTTTGTCTTCCGTACGAGAGAGTTCGAGCAGATGGAGCTCGAGTACTTCGTGCCGCCCTCGGAGTCTGCCAAGTGGTTCGAGTACTGGTGCAACGAGCGCTTCGAGTGGTACGTCCACTTCGGGATCCCCAGGGACATGTTGCGCCTGCGCCACCACGACACCGAGGAGCTGTCGCACTACTCGGCCGGCACGGCAGACGTAGAATTTTCGTTCCCTTGGGGTTGGGGCGAGCTGGAGGGTATCGCAAACCGCACGGACTTTGACCTGCGGGCTCATTCGGCCGCCAGCGGCCAGACGCTCGAGTTTTATGACCCCAATTCAAACGAGCGTTACATCCCTCACGTCATCGAGCCCGCAGCCGGGGTGGCGCGCACCATGATGGCGTTCCTCATCGCCGGTTACGACGTGGACGAGGTTGGTGGCGAGCAGCGCAACGTGTTGCGGCTGCACCCTCGGATTGCTCCCTACCAGGTGGCCGTGCTCCCGCTTTCTAAAAAGGACACGCTCATCCCGCTGGCAGAGGAGGTGCTGGCCATGCTGCAACCGGTGGCCATGTGCGACTTTGACGTCACCCGAGCCATTGGCCGTCGCTACCGCCGCCAGGACGAGATCGGTACACCCTTGTGCGTGACCATCGACTTCACCTCGCTAGAGGACAAGGCGGTTACCGTGCGCGACCGCGACACGACAGCACAGGAGCGGGTCCCTCTCGACAACCTGGTCGAGCACATATCCGCTCGTCTTGCCTGGTAAAGCAGCGGGCCTCGCACCGCTTGGCGGTTTGGGCGAGCGCCAAACGGTGGGTGTCAGCCGGCAGGCTTAGGCTTCTCGTGTGGGCATAGTCGCCGAAGACATCGAGCGGGTGAGGGCGGCCACCGACCTCGTCGCTTTGGTGTCCGAGCGCGTCGCCCTGCGCCGGGTCGGTACCCGCTGGGTCGGCCTGTGCCCGTTCCATGCCGAGAAGACGGGGTCGTTCTCGGTCAACGGCGAGCTCGGCTTTTACTACTGCTTTGGGTGCCAAGCCCGCGGTGATGCCATCTCGTTGCTGCGCGAGCTCGACCAC
>DASSZK010000099.1:0-11613 GCA_035702845.1 Acidimicrobiales bacterium | reverse complement strand
CGCGAAGTTCGGGCACGGTCGTTGCGAACGCTGTTGGTAATCCTGGGCACAGAACCCAAAACCCGCGGCTTGAAGGTGCCTGAACTGCGGGTATGCCCTGCCCTGGAACATGTAAGGCGGCGCCGGGCTGTTCGTGAAAAGTGGGTTCAACTCTTCCATTGCGATGGCGCCAGCTACGAAGTAACGGGGTACGTGAGCGTCCCAGTTATGAGAGGCACGCCTTGGCGGGGGAGCCGTTGTTTTGGCTACGTCGACCGTGAGCGTCCTGGCTGCAAGCGGCGCGGCGGATGCTGCAGCGTCGACCGCGAGCGGTGTGCAACCGATACCGCACATGCACAGCCCGACGGCGAGCACGGCCCAGGCCCTCGCAACGCGGAGAGCGCAGCGGGTGGACAGCGGTCCATAGCGCTCGGCCAACCCCACGAACTCCCTCCACTACGGAGACCCTGACGCAAAAGTAAGTGGCCTTGGCCCGTGTGTCAAGGACACACGGGCCCCCGGGCTTCTCGCGGGGCAGCGGCCGGGGCTAGCCGCCCAAGGGCTACAGGGGCGGCAGCAAAGTGAGAGGGACGACGATCTCCGCCGTTGGGGGGACTAGCCGGCAATGCGCCTCGATGGTCCCTAACTGTTTGTACTCCAGCTCGGCTCGAACGAGGCGGTATGTGAACTTGCCCGGCTCGACGTTGAACGGCGAGACGTTGCGCGCCACCTGCTCCCCGTCTTCGTCCGTGAACACCACTTCGAGGACGCCGTTAGGTGGGTCCTGTCTCGTGGAGCGAACGAGGACGATGAGGTGGGGCGTAATCGTCACGGGCGGCGGCGTGGGGGCGGGCAACGAGAACATGGCCCCAGTTATGTCGACCCGGGTCGACGGGCCGGGGACCGGCCTCAGCTCGAAGTTCTCGATGAAAAGGGCAGAGACTATGTCCATATCCTGCTAATCGTCCATATCTGGCTAGACGAGCTCTGGTTCACGCTCGGCGGACGGCGCATCGCTGCCCTGAGCCAAGGCCGTGAGGTGCACCTCGCGATGGCGGATCTCCGCCAGGTGGAGCTTGTCCATTGCACTTACGACCCACCACCCATGGTCAAGTTGACCGGGACGAAGGGAGAAGCGGGCGGAGGTCGGAGCGGCATGGTGGTTGGAGTGCAGTCCCTCTCCCCAGGTGAGCAGGGCCAACCACTGGTTGTTGGTGGCAATGCCAGGGTAGGGACGGCTGCCCCATTTGTGCCCGATCGCGTTCACGGCTGCGTTGAGCAACAAGTAACTGACGACGTGTGTGGCCGCAGCGACCAGTGCCCATTGCCAGCCGAGGAGGGCCCAAAAAATGCCGTAACCGAGCAGCAGGCCTATGAAGCCCCGGTCAAAAACGAAGCGGTCCCAGTTGTCAGGAGGCAGGTCACGCGCGTACTTTCGCAGGGTTTCGGGATCATGGGCAGCCTTCTTGTAGAGCCCCACGTTCCAGAGCTGCACGCGCCAATAACCCTCGAGCACCGGCGAATGAGGGTCGCCCGGGATGTCAGTGTAGGCATGGTGCCGGCGGTGCACGGCGGCCCACTCGCGGGGTTTGATCCCCGTGGACAACCACACGAGTGCCCGGCAAACAAAGCGGGGCGCCCAGCGCATCGTCATGGCCCTGTGCGAGAGCGTGCGGTGGAGATAGAGGGTGGTCAGTAAGAGGCCGAGCTGGCAGGAGACCAGTCCTGCAATCACGGCGTACAGGGCTCTAGGCACGGGGTAACCCTACCCCAAGGCCAGGCCATGGCTACGGGGCGCCCTTGCCACCTAGTGGGACCGAGGTAAAAGTCTGCCAATATGGCAGAGGGATGCGGGCCTGGATGGCGGACAGGGTCGTCGGCCCGGTAACGGATGGCGAGTAGTCGTTCGCCGGTTGCTCGTAGCGGCGAGCGTCACCGCTGCTTGCGCAGGGCTCACGTGCACCCTTCTGGCCTCGACAGCCACTGCCCCTCGTCCTTCCCTGGCTGCCCGCACCACTTTGGCTGCCCGCACCACTTTGGGCCCGCAGGCCGCAGCCTCTGCTGCCCACCGTATGGCTAGCGTCCCGCCGCAGACCCCGCTGCTGAGCCCAGCCCGGTTGCCGCTGACGCTGCGCTACGCCTGGGCGGCCGCGAACGCCCGTCACGCCTTGCGACTGGCTCTCTCGCCGGCGGTGCTGGGAAAGCAGGCCGCCGCCCGCAGCTGTGCAGTTGCTGCAGCCGGTGGTCGAGTGATTTATGCCGACCACCCGTGGTTGCCCGTAGTGCCGGCGTCCAACATGAAGTTGCTTAGCGCCACGGCGTTGCTGGACCACTTCGGGCCCTCCTACCGCTACCACACCGACCTCGTGGCCGGGGGGCCGGTCGTGCGCGGCACGCTCCATGGCAACCTCTACCTGGTGGGCGGGGGCGACCCACTGCTGCGGAGCACGGCTTACAACTTCTATGCCAAAGAAGTCCTCCACGGCGGCGGGGTCTATACGCACTTCGGTCAGCTGGTGGTGCTGCTGCGCGCCGCCGGGGTGAGGCGCGTGAGCGGCAGCGTCGTGGGCGTGGCCACGCGCTACGACTCGGTCGTGACTGTCCCGTCGTGGCCGGCGATCTACCTGGCGGAAGGCGACGTTGGCCCGCTCTCGGCACTCAGCGTCGACGACGGCCGGGCCTTAGCGGGCCCACCGGTGCCAGCGGGTGCCTCACCGGCCCTACAAGCTGCCGGCCTGTTGACTGAGACCCTCCGAGCTGACAAGGTCGCCGTTGCGGGGCCACCCGGGCTCGGCCCTCTACCCGGGAAGACGACGGCCCTGGTGTCGTTGGCCTCACCTCCCCTGCGTGCTGAGCTGGGAGAGGCATTGCAAGAGAGCGATAACACCGCACTGGAGCTCATGGTTAAAGAGCTCGGCCGGGCAGTTTACGGGCGGGGGTCAACGGCTGCCGGCACGCGGGCCGTGCGCGAGGACCTGTTGCATGATCACCTGCCGCTTGGCGGACTGGTCAATGTGGACGGCAGCGGGTTGTCCCCGGCGGACCGCGTGACGTGCTCGCTGCTGGTCGCCATCCTCGAGCGCTGGGGTGACACCGGGGCCCTGGCCCAGGAGCTGCCGGTGGCGGCGCGCTCAGGGACGCTTGCATTTGCCATGCGGGGGACGGTCGCCGCGGGGCGCGTCATGGCCAAGACGGGCACACTCGCCGGGGTCAAAGCCCTGTCGGGCTTCGTCTTACCGCCGGGCCCCGTCTCAAGGCCGGCCGGCGTCCGAGGAACAGGAAGAGGTGTAGGCAAGGCGAGCCCGTTCGTGGGCCCTGTCGTTTTCTCTGTGGTGCTCAACGACCTGCCACCGAGCGACATCGGCTTCGGGCCCGAGCTCCAAGTGGACCAGATAGCCGAGGACATGGCGAAGTACCCCGAGGCGCCCGCTCTCGCACGGTTCGAGGTGGGCGGCTGAGCCGCATCTGGCCCAGTTCGCGCAGCCAGCTCGCGCAGCCAGCTCACGCAGGCAGGGCTCGTGCGCAAGCTCGCAGCAAACGGGTAGCTTTGGGCGATGCCTGGCAAGAAGGACACAGCGTCCGGTCTGTTGAGCTTCCTCAAAAGAGGGGGTAGCGACGCCGCACAGGGAGCGAGCGAGCTGGCGAAGATGCTGCTCGCGTATACCAAGCAAGAGGCGCTGGACCCCGTTGTGGCCCAGCTCAAGGCACTTGGGTACGGCGTTGCCGGAGCTGTGCTGCTCGCACTGGGTACGGTGCTCCTCTCGGTGGGCTTTCTAAGGGCGTTGCAAAGCGAGCTCGGCCCCGCACGTGGCCCGGCCCACCCTTACGGGACGGTCGGCGCATTGAGCGGCGACTGGTCCTGGGCCCCTTACATGGGTGCCACGCTGGTGTGCATAGCTATCGCCGCTTGGTGCACCTTGCGGATTGTCAGGGGGGTACGCGGGTGAGCATGCACAACGGCGGCCGTCCCCACGGGAGCGGTCCCAACGGGACGATCACGGTCGACGACATCAGGGCTAAGGCACGCGAGATCTCCGATGGAGCTCAGGTGCAGCTCAGCCAGGCCAAGCCCGCTCTCAACTACGTGGCCATCGCCGCTGGGGCGCTCGTGGTGGTCGCGGTGTTCTGGCTGGGGCGGCACAGCGGCAAGAAGCGCTCCACTGTCGTGGAGATCCTGCGCGGCTGAGGCTGCGCCGGCCAACGTGGCGGAGAGGACCGGAGGTCAAGACGATGGGACGTTTGGTTGCCTTCCTCATATCGCGGGGGTTGCGCAAGGGCTTGCTCGGAGGGAGCAAGGCTTGGTTGGGCATCGGAGGGGTCGCCTTCGGGCTCCGGTTCGCCTGGCGGGTGCTGCGCCGCAAGCCAGAGATCGCATTTTCTGAGAAACTTCGCCCCGGCGAGCGCCTCATCATCGCTCACCGCGGCGATGACAACCGCCGCCGTTCCAGGGGCGGGTCGCTGCGGCCAGCGCGTAGCGGCCACAATGGGCGGCGTGAAAGTCCTGCTGCGAAACCCTAAACGCGAGGTCGAGGTCACCGGTCCCTTGGGAGCGGCGGCGTTGGTCCGCCAGCTCGGCTACATCCGGGAGGCGGTGCTCGTAATCGTGGACGGCACCCTCGTGACCGGCGACGCAACGATCGCAGACGGCTCTGAGGTCGAGATCCGCCCAGTTGTATCGGGCGGTTCCCTGTGAAGTGCCGGGTCTGCCGGGGGCCGGCCGTTATCGACATCCGCAGGCACAATGCGGGCTTCTGCGCGGACTGCTTCATTGGCCACTGCCGGGCCCAGGTCGAGCGGGCCCTGAAGGAGCACTCGATGATCTCGCCGGGGGAGCGGGTGCTGGTCGCCGTCTCGGGGGGTAAGGATTCCCTCGCTCTGTGGGACATACTGCTCGAACTCGGCTACGAGGCCCACGGGCTCTACATCGGTCTCGGGATCGACGGTTACAGCGAGCCTTCGGGCCAGTACGTGCACGAATTCGCTCGCCTGCGCGGCGTGCGCCTGGTGCCCGTGGACCTCCCGTCGGACTACGGGTACGACGTCAAGACGGGCGCCGCCGCCGACCGCAGGGCACCCTGCTCCGCCTGCGGGCTGTCCAAGCGGCATATTTTCGACCGAGCTGCTCTCGAGGGGGGCTATGAGGTCGTCGCCACCGGCCACAACCTCGACGACGAGGCGGCGGTGCTCCTGGGCAACGTGCTTCGTTGGGACGTGGCCTACCTTGCCCGCCAACGCCCGGTCCTGCCCGGACGCGACGGCTTTCCGCGTAAGGTCAAGCCGTTGGTGCGTCTTAGCGAGCGCGAGACGGCCGCCTATTGCGTACTAAAGGGCATCGACTACCAGGTCGACGAATGCCCGATGTCGGTCGGTAACCGTCACCTTGGCTACAAGGACGCGCTCAACGCCATCGAGGAACGCTCGCCGGGCACCAAGGCGGCGTTCTACAACGGTTTCTTGGACCGGGGGGCAGCCCTCGGCACCGACGTAGCCATGGCCGAGCGTGAGGGTCTGCACCCCTGTCCGAGCTGCGGTGCGCCTACCACTGCACCGGTGTGCGCCTTCTGCAAACTTGTCGAGAAGGCGGGCGGGGACCCGCGCCGGCGCATACCGGTGACGGCGCTGTGAGCGCCCCGGAGCCGGAACACTTGAGCCTTCCGGAGCACTTGGGCCGGATCGACGGACCGCCGGTAGGCGCAGCACAGGCGCCGGGACCACGCCCGTTCGAACCGGGCGAAAGGATCATGCTCTTCGACGCCAAGGGACGGCGCTACCTCGTGAACCTCGCAGACGGGGCAGACTTCCACTCGCATGCCGGCGTCGTCCCTCACGCCGAGCTGATCGGCAAACAAGAAGGCTCCACCGTGCGCTCCACGCTCGGGGCCCGCTACACGGCTGTGCGGCCGACCTTGGCGGAAGTCGTCCTGAAAATGCCTCGGGGAGCGCAGGTGATCTACCCCAAGGATCTGGGCCCCATCCTGGTCATGGCCGACATTTTCCCCGGGGCCCGTGTCCTCGAGTCCGGGCTCGGCTCTGGGGCCCTGTCGATGGCTTTGCTCCGCGCCGGCGCCCACGTGCACGGTTACGAGATCCGCGCCGACTTCGCCGAGCGTGCCGTGGCCAACGTCTCAGCGTTCTTGGGCCGCGGTGCGCTAAGCGCCTACCAGGTCGAGGTGCGGGACGTGTACGAAGGTATCGGTGAGGCCCATCTCGACCGGGTGCTGCTGGACCTGCCCGAGCCGTGGCGCGTCGTCGAGCATGCTGCGACCGCCCTGCGCCCCGGAGGGATCTTATTGTCTTACCTTCCGACCATCCCTCAGGTCGTGACGTTGCGCGAAGCGCTGGCCGAGGCGGGGTTCGCCATGGCTGAGACGCTCGAAGTGCTGCAGCGGGGATGGCATATCGAAGGCAAGTCCGTGCGGCCCGACCACCGCATGGTCGCCCACACGGGGTTCCTCACCGCTGCGCGGCTCATGGCCCTGGGTTCGTGAACGCCTTCGACATCGGGATCCTTGTCGCCGCCGGCCTAGCCGGCCTCGGGGGCTGGCGCATGGGTTTCCTGGCGAGGCTTTTCTCGTGGGTGGGCCTGGCTGCCGGGCTGTACCTGGCAGTGCGCTTCCTTCCCAACATTGTCACCCTTCTGCACGTCTCGGGTTCTGTACCGAGGATCACGGTGGCGATCCTGGCCTTATTGGTCGGTGCTTTCGTGGGCCAGGGTGTCGGGCTCATGGTAGGCGGCAGGCTCCATTCGGTGCTGCCTTTTGGTGGCGTGCGCAGCATCGATCGAGCGGTGGGCGGCCTCGTGGGCGTCTTCGGCGTACTCGTTGCCGTGTGGCTCCTAGCTCCGTCGATGGCCGCGGTCCCGGGGACGCTGTCGCAGCTAACGACTGGGTCGGTGATAGCCCGCAACGTGCTCAACAGTGCGTCGTCGCTCGGTATCCAGCCGCCCAACACCCTGGAGGTGATCCGGCGCCTCGTCGGCCAGGACGGTTTCCCTCAGGTGTTCACCAAGTTTGGCCGGAGCCCCTATTCGGGCAACCCGCCTGTTGCCGACCCCCTCGCGCCCGCCATATTGCAACGGGCCGAAGCGTCGACGGTCAAAGTTCAAGGCCAGGCCTGCCAGCGCCTGCAAGAGGGGAGCGGGTGGACCGCCGGCCCCAACCTCGTCGTCACCAATGCGCATGTCGTAGCGGGTGAGGCACCCGGCCACACCCAGGTGCTACTGCCAGGCCAGCTCCTGCCCAAACCTGCCGACGTCGTGCTCTACAACCCTGATGTGGACTTGGCCCTGCTCTATGTGCCGAACCTGGGCGAAAGACCGTTGCCCATAAGCTCGGGCACGTCGGGCCAGCGAGGGGTCGTGCTCGGGCACCCCAACGGGCAAGACTCGCTGGCGGTACAACCTGCTGCCATAGCCGACCCTGTGGTCGCCCTCGGGGAAGACTTGTACAACACGAAACCGACCAAGCGCCAGATATACGTACTAGCCGCGCGCCTCACCTACGGCGACTCAGGCGCCCCCCTTGTGGATACCCAGGGCAGGGTCATTGGGATTGCGTTCGCCATCGCGCCAGACAGGGCTACGACTGCGTACGCGCTGTCCACGGCTGAGCTCAAACCGCTCCTGGCGGCTCCGCACACCAAGGCTGTCAGCACGCAAGGGTGTGTAAGCGGCTAGCGCCCCGCTGCCGTCGCGACCGACCTGGCCCCGACCGAGGAAGCTACGCCTGGAGCGGCCCGGGTGCTACTCCTCGATGAAGATGCACTCGCCCGGGCACTCTTCGGCGGACTCGCGGGTGGCGTCCTCCATGTCTTCGGGCACTACGGCCAGCCCGGCATGACCGGCCGGGTTGTCGAAGATCTTGTCGCCCTCCTTGACGTAGGACAGACCGTCGTCAAGCAGGGTGAACACCGCGGGAGCGATCTCCTCGCAGAGACCGTCACCTGTGCAGAGATCCTGGTCGATCCAGACCTTCATCAGCCGTTAGTTCCCTCTGGTCATGGTGCGCGTCATGGTATGCGTGCACGATTTGCAGTTCCAAGCTACCGGGCCGGCGGCGCGAGTGTCAACGAAGCTGCCTGACGAGCCTCGCATTGGTTGCGCCAGCCTGGGCATCGGGCGCAGTAACGTCAACAAAAGCCGTGGCTTTGGTCGAAGTGTTCGGGACTGGCTGGTAGGGGCCGATGGATGCACTAGACCGGAGCAACGGGTCAGGCCCGAGCATCAGGCCCGAGCCAGAGGACGATCGAGGTAAGAGGAGGTGGTCCGCATGGCTGGCAAAGAAACAACCCGTGACGCGGGCGGGGATCCTGAAATGGCCGAACTGCGTGCTCACGCGCGTTCCATGGAGGAGCAGGTGGCGGCCATGGAGGAGGAGGTCGCGGCGTTGCGCCGTCGGCTGGCCGACGCACCCAAGCGGGTACGGACCCTCGAAGAGCGGCTGCTGGAGACCAAAGGCCAGCTTCAACAGGCCCTGTCGCAGAACGAGCGCCTCACCTACACCTTGCGGGAGGCACGTGAGCACATCGCCTCGTTGCGCGAGGAGGTCGACAAGCTCACCCAGCCGCCTTCCGCTTACGGCACGTTCCTGGGCATCAACGACGATGGGACGGCGGATGTTTTCTCCGGGGGCCGCAAGATGCGTGTGGCCCTACACCCGGGGCTTGACACCGCTGAGCTGCACCGAGGGCACGAGGTGGTGCTCAACGAGTCATTGAACGTCGTGATGGCTAGGGGCAGCGACCTGTCGGGCGAAGTGGTCACTTTGAAGGAGGTGCTGGAGGACGAGCACCGCGCCATCGTTGTGGCGAGGGCAGACGAGGAGCGCGTGGTCGAACTGGCTGAGTCGCTCATCGGCGAGCGCTTGCGTTCGGGCGACTCGCTGCTCATGGACGCGCGCTCCAACCTCGTGCTCGAGAAGCTGCCCCGTCCCGAGGTCGAGGATCTCGTCCTCGAAGAGGTCCCGGACATCTCCTACGAGGACGTCGGCGGCCTCGATCCTCAGATCGAGCAGATCACCGACGCAGTTGAGCTGCCCTTCTTGTACAAGGACCTCTTCATCGACCACAGGCTGCCTGCCCCCAAGGGGATCCTGCTGTACGGGCCCCCAGGGTGCGGCAAGACCCTCATCGCCAAGGCGGTCGCCAACTCGTTGGCCAAGAAGGTGGCCGAAAAGTCCGGCGACCACAGCGCCCGGAGCTACTTCTTGAACATCAAAGGCCCCGAGCTGCTCAACAAGTACGTCGGCGAGACGGAGCGCCAGATCCGCCTCGTGTTCCAACGAGCGCGGGAAAAGAGCGAGGAAGGCGTCCCTGTGATCGTTTTCTTCGACGAGATGGACTCGCTGTTCCGCACCCGGGGTAGCGGCATCTCCTCAGACGTGGAATCGACGATCGTGCCCCAGTTGCTGGCCGAGATCGACGGCGTGGAGGCGTTGAAAAACGTCATCGTTATCGGGGCCTCCAACCGGGAGGACCTCATCGACCCCGCCATCCTGCGGCCTGGGCGCCTGGACGTGAAGATCAAGATCGAGCGACCCGACGAGATCTCGGCTGCGCAGATCTTTTCGCGCTATCTGACTTCGGACCTCCCCTTGGATGAGGAAGAGGTTCGCTCCCTTGGTGGTGGCGACAGGGAGAAGGCGGTGCGGCTCATGATCGAGCGCACTGTCGAAGAGATGTACCGCGACGACGAGGCCAACCAGTTCCTGGAGGTCACGTACCAAAACGGCGACAAAGAGATCATGTACTACAAGGACTTTTCGTCCGGGGCCATGATCGAGAACATCGTGCGCCGAGCCAAGAAGCTCTCCATCAAGCGCCAGATCGCAGGCCAAGGCAAGGGCATCCGCACCCAGGACCTCCTCGACTCCATCAAGCAGGAGTACAAAGAGCACGAGGACTTGCCCAACACCACCAACCCTGACGACTGGGCGAAGATCTCGGGCAAGAAGGGCGAGAGGATCGTCTACATCCGGACCATCACCAATCACGGGGACGAGACCAAGGGTGGCCGTTCGATCGAAAGGGTGGCCACCGGCCAGTACCTGTAGGTCGACCACCCTGTAGCGCAACCCCGTGTAGGTCAAGCCCCTTGGCCAAAGTTCCGTGCTCGTGCCCGCATGCGGCCTGTTGGCCGCGGCGGGCGGGTAACGTCGGCGCGTGGCCATAGTCAAAGTTCTCGGCATGGAAACCGAGTACGGCATCATCGTGCGCGGCGGAGGCGAGCCCAACCCGATTGCGGCGTCGTCGGCACTCATCAACGCGTACGTGGCTTCCCTCGCTCGGCGGATCGACTGGGACTTCCAGGACGAGTCACCGGCACGGGACGCTCGCGGTTTTGTCCGCGAGACCCAGCTCGCACCAGAGATAGAGACCCATCTGGTGAACGCAGTGTTGACCAACGGTGCGCGCTACTACGTGGACCACGCTCATCCCGAGTACTCGGGCCCTGAGTGCTCTACGGTGCACGAGGCCGTGCTCTACGACAAGGCGGGAGAGGCGATCCTGGCTCGCTCCGTGCAGGCAGCGGCCGCGCTGTTGCCTCCCGGGCAGAAGATCAGCGTCTACAAGAACAACTCCGACGGCAAGGGCAACTCCTACGGGTCGCACGAGAACTATCTGATGGACCGGGCCGTCCCGTTCTCCCGTGTCGTCCAGTTCGCCATACCGCACTTCGTGAGCCGCCAGATCTACACCGGTGCGGGCAAGGTCGGGTCCGAGGCACCTGGTGCCGACACGATCGAGTTCCAGATCACCCAGCGGGCCGACTTCTTCGAGGAGGAGGTGGGGCTGGAGACAACCCTGAAACGGCCCATCGTGAACACCCGCGACGAGCCCCACTGCGACGCCCAGAAGTACCGGCGCCTGCACGTCATCCTGGGCGACGCCAACCTTTCAGAGCTGTCCAACTTCTTGAAGATCGGCACTACGGCGCTCGTGCTGGCCATGATCGAAGACGACTGGTTCGCGAAGCACGGACGGGATTTCACCCTGGCACACCCGGTGCGTGCCATGCGCCAGGTGTCCTACGACCTATCCCTCGCTCAGGCGTTGGCGTTGGCGGACGGCCGCAACATGACCGCTTTGGAAATCCAGTGGGAGCACCTGGGCCTCGCCCGGAAGTACGCAGAGGACATGGGCCTGCAGGCGGTAGGCGGCGAAGAGGTCGGGCGCGAGATCCTGAGCCGCTGGGAGGAGGTGCTGACCAGCCTGGAGTCGGCCCCCATGAGCCTCGCCAATAAGCTCGACTGGGTGGCCAAGTACCGCATGGTAAGTGCCTACCGGGAGAGGCACGGCCTGGGCTGGCGCGACGCCAAATTGTTGGCCATGGACCTGCAGTACCACGATGTGCTCCCGGAGCGTTCCCTGTACGCTCGTGCCGGGATCGAACGTATGCTCGACCCCGAAGATGTCAAACGAGCCATGACCGAGCCACCTACGACGACACGGGCGTACTTCCGGGGCCGCTGCCTCCAGCGTTGGCCACAAGCGATCGCGGCGGCCAACTGGGACTCGCTAGTGTTCGACCTCGGTGGCGACCCGCTGCGCCGGGTCCCGATGATGGAGCCCCTCAGAGGGACGGCGGCGCATGTCGATGAACTATTGGCACGGTGTTCTACTCCGGCACAACTGCTG
>DASSZK010000060.1:0-3282 GCA_035702845.1 Acidimicrobiales bacterium | reverse complement strand
GTGCCAGTTGTCCTGCCAAGGGCACCGCTGGTTTGCGACCTGCGGAAGGGATAAGCGCTGAAAGCATATAAGCGCGAAGCTCGTTCCGAGATGAGGTCTCCATGGTTTTACCGAGAGGCCCCTGGAAGATGACCAGGTTTAGATAGGCCGGAGGTGTAAGCACAGCAATGTGTTCAGCCGACCGGTACTAATCGGCCGATAGCTCGATAACAAGATTCAACTCGTGCTCGCTATGGAACGCTCAAGGAGCCACCCGGCTCCGGGTGGACAATTAAATAGAGCAAGGTTCCCGGTGACCATAGCGGTGGGGCCACACCCGTTCCCATCCCGAACACGGAAGTTAAGACCACCAGCGCCGATGGTACTTGGGGGGCAGCCCCCTGGGAGAGTAGGACGTCGCCGGGGTATTTTTAGAGAAGCCCGTGCCGTTGGCACGGGCTTCTTTCGCGTTCAGGTTCCGGACAGCAGGCTTGATGGGCCTGATTGGGCTGCATAGCGGGCCGGACGGGGCCGTGAGGAAAGGTAGATAAGCTGATGAGCATGGCTCCGGGTGCAGGTCGAGACCGTAGCGCCCGAAGCGGTGCTGGCGGCGGTCGAGGTAATGGCGTCGGGCGCAAAGACGGCGGGTCTCAAAATAGAGCTGCGTCACACTCGACAGGTAGGTCGGCAGCGGGGGCCCGGGACAAGCGGTCTGGAGAACGGGGAGCGGACCGGGGTTGGGAGCCAAGGCCTGCGTCCGGCAGGTCGGCTGGCTCGGGCGGCGTGCGGCGTGGCCCATCTAGCGCAGCCGGTCGAGGCAGCGTCGGCGGGAGGAGTGGCGCCAGTCGTTTAGGCGGGCCAGGCGGAGGTGGCGGTGACTTTGGCTCCCGCGGGCGCGGTGCGTCAGTGGGCCGGTTCGCCTCACGTGAAGGTGCTGGTTCGCCACGGGCCTACACCGCCGGTGGCGCGGGCTCGAGGAGCCCGCGCCCGGCTTGGTCGGATGAGGGGCGCGGCGCTCGCCCGCGCTACGAGGGGGAGAGACCCGACAGGCAGTGGGCGCAGGATCGCCGCTCGACGCCGGCAACCGCCAGAGGGGGTGCGCGAGGGGCAGGGCCTGTCGGTCGGGGCCCGGGCGCTAGCTCGTACGATCGCCCCATGCGGGGTGTGCGCGACCCCGAGCGCCGGAATGACGGCAGTGCTGGCCGGGATTTCTCAGGCAGTGCTGGACGGGGTTTTGCGGGCGGTCCGGACGCGAGGTTCGCGCGGGCCGCTGGTGCGGGCTCGGGGCGTTCAGGTCTTGTAGGACGCCCTCCCGCCAGACGGTCGCCTCAAGCTGGCGCGTATGAAGGGAATGCTGCCGACCGTGGCGGTGCCCGTTGGGCGAACCGTGGCACGGATGGCTCTTCGCGTGGTGAGACTTCGCGCGCTGACGGCGGCGTCCCGTCGAGAAGGCCGCAGGGCCAAGGGTTCGCCGATCGGCCACGAAATGGTCGTGACGCTCGCCCGGCGCCTGCTCGCGTTGGCCGCACTCCCGCTTATCCGGCACGGACGATGCCGGCTGGTTGGGGCAGCGTGACTCGCCGGGGCGCCCGCCAGGTCGACCCCGAGAACGGCGGTCCTCAATGGGGGCGCCCCGCTCCGAGCGCGGACGGGCGCGGGCCCCGTCGCGGTCCTGACGGGTCGCCTCGCTTTGACCGGTCGCCCGCCGGGCCTGGCACGAGGATGCAGGGCCCGTCCGGTGCGCGGATGCCGGGGCGGCCCGCTGAGAGGCCTCGCCCTGCTCGTGATGAGCCCGGTTGGGATGCTCCACCGCTACGCGCGCCAAGGGCGGTCGCTCAGCCATGGGAGGCTGACGGCGCTCGCCGCCGAGCCCCGAGCCCTTGGGCGGGTGCCGAGGATGGCGACATCGTGGCGCTTGTCGAGACAGTGGCACCCGAGACCGGACGCCCGCGAGGTCGTGGAGCGAGCAGGGGACTGGGTAGGCGGCCGGCGCCCCGCATCGGTGTCCAAACGCCGCGTAAAGCACCAAATCGCGCCAAGGCAACGACCGTGCTCGACAGTCCTGTGGATCTGCACGAGCCCAAACTGACCGTTCGGTTGGGCGACGCAAGCCGGGCGTATGCCGCGGACCGCTACCAGGAGGCTTTGCGCGGGCTGCGCAAGCTGGTGGAGCAAGCACCTGAGTCGGCTGCCGTTCGTGAGTTGCTCGGGCTGACCCTTTACCGCTTGGGCCGGTGGCCTCAGGCCGTAAAAGAGCTACTTGCCTACCACCAGTTCTCCGGGAGCTATGACCAGCACCCGGTGATTGCCGACTGCTACCGGGCGATGCGTCGCTTCTCAGATGCCGAAGCTACATGGACAGAACTGAGGCAAGCCTCGCCAAGTCAAGAGGTGTTGGCCGAGGGCAGGTTGGTGGCTGCCGGGACTATGGCCGATCAGGGCGACATAGGGGGCGCTGTCAAGCTCTTAGAGCTTTCTTTAAAGCGTTCGAAACCCAAGCCGGCTCATCTGCGCCAGTGGTACGCGCTCGCCGATCTGTACGAGAGAGCAGGCGAGGTTGTGCGCGCCCGGGAACTGTTCCGCCAGATCGCCCGGGTCGACCCGGAGGCGTATGACGTACGCCAGCGGCTCGCCGCTCTTCGCTGATCCGCCAGTCCTCTAGCGGTCGCCCCGACGCTGCGCGTGCGATAGTTTCGCCCGCGGGCGCTCTCTGCGCCGCAATGACCACTTACTCGTCACTGCGCTTTGGTAGGATTTCGCCTCGGAGCCACCTCCGTGGTCAGCCATGAAGCTGTTGCCAGAGCACTACGGGCGTTGCCGCAAGGCAAAGGGCCTGGTTTGCCAGCTTCGTCTTTGCTCCAGATCACGTTCCGGTGGGCAATTGGCGCTTCGGCGTCCTTGGTCCCCGCGTCGGCGCGCCGACACACATAAGAACGGGAGCAACTGTGCTCAATATGGTAGTGGTCATCGGGAAGTTGGCTAAACCGCTTCAAGTTAGGAACCTCCCGAGTGGTTTGTCGCTCGCCTGTTTCGACCTACAGGTGGCTAGGAGCGATGAGTCAGCCGACACAGTGCCCGTGGCGCTGTTCGATTCTGGTGACGAAATACCCAACTGGCCGACCGGACAGGCCCTGATGGCCGTGGGCAGGGTGCGCCGGCGCTTCTCGGCGCGTGTCAAGCTATATGAGACAACTTCTTCAAAGAAATAGAGGCTCGGTCGGCTCGTCTTGGGGCTTGTTGATCCAGGCCATCGTCGGCAAAGCAGGAGGTGTTGGAGGCTTGCGCACGAAGCGCTCGGGGTGC
>DASSZK010000058.1:0-5279 GCA_035702845.1 Acidimicrobiales bacterium | reverse complement strand
GCCGAGTCGCACAGATGGAGGCGGAGGGCACCATGTTCGAGTGTGGCGTGGAGGTGGGTGTCGACCTTTCCGTGGAAGAACTGCGGGCGTCACATGACGCCGTCGTGCTGGCTACCGGCGCCCTGTGGCAGCGCGAACTGGAGATCCCGGGCCGGCACCTTGGCGGCGTCCATCTCGCCATGGAGTACCTCGTCCCCTCGAACCGGGTACAGGCTGGCTTGCTTAGCGAGCCGCCGATCAATGCCGCCGGTAAGCGGGTCATCATCATCGGCGGGGGTGATACCGGTGCTGACTGCCTGGGTACCGCCCATCGTCAGGGTGCGGTGTCGGTGCACCAGTTCGATATCCACGAGCGCCCACCGGACGAGCGTCCCGAGACGACACCATGGCCCCTGTGGCCGATGATCCTGCGCGACTCGCTCGCCCACGAAGAGGGCGGTATGCGAGAGTTTGCCGCCCAGACCGAGGAACTTATCGACGACGGCTCTGGCAACGTCCGGGGACTGAGGGCGCACCGCGTCAGGGAGTTGTCGAGACGGGTCTACGAAAAGGTACCGGATAGCACCTTCGAGCTGGAGGCAGACCTGGTCCTCCTTGCCATCGGCTTCCGGGGGCCGGAGCGGCCCCTATTGGACAAGCTCGGAGTCGAAGTTGGCGAGCGCGGGTCGGTGGCCCACGATGGCAGCTGGGCCACTAACGTGCCCGGCGTGTTCGCCTGTGGAGACGCCACACGAGGCGCCAGCCTTATCGTCTGGGCCATATCGGAAGGCAGGGCGGCGGCAGCGGCCGTGGACCGGTACCTGGTGGGTGACACGCTGCTGCCGGCGGCCCTCTAGTCCCGGATGAGACGGCGCGGATGAGACGGCGCGGATGAAGACGGCGCACTATCCCGCGGGCGTTGCCGGACCGGCTTTGCCCGAGTTACCGGCCAGCGCCGAACAAGGGTCGGTCGTTACTATTGGCGCCTTCGACGGTGTGCACCGCGGCCATCGTCGCTTGATCGACAAGGTTCGCACAACGGCTGACGAGCTTGGGGCCCAGTCGGTGGTGGTCACCTTTGACCGGCACCCGGCCAGCGTCGTGCGCCCTGGTTCCGCACCTCAACTTCTCACCGACCTCGACTACAAGTTGGAGCTGCTCGCAGGCACGGGGGTGGACCTCGCCCTAGTGGTGTGCTTCGACAAGGACCGTGCGGCTGAGCCGGCGCAGGAGTTCGTTACCGAGGTACTCGTCTCGTGCCTGCACACCCGGGCGGTCGTCGTGGGGCACGATTTCCACTTTGGCCGCGACCGCGAGGGCGATGTCCCGCTCCTCCAGCGGATGGGGGCGCGCTTTGGTTTCGACGTCACGGGCACACGGTTGTGGGGAGACGGCGAGGAGCCAATTTCTTCCACGCGCATCCGCCGCTTGCTGGCGGATGGCGAAGTGGGGGAGGCAGCGAACCTGCTCGGCCGCTGGCACCGGCTGTCCGGCATCGTCGCCCACGGGGACAAGCGCGGGCGTGAGCTCGGGTTCCCCACGGCCAACATGGAGGTACCGAAGGACATGCAGCTGTGTGCTGACGGCGTGTACGCCGGTTGGTACCTGCGCCCTGACGGTACTCGCCACCAGACGGCGGTCTCGGTCGGGCGCCAGCCAACCTTCTACAGCGACCGCGCCTTCTCCTTGGTGGAGGCGTTCCTGCTGGACTTCCACGGGGACCTCTACGACGAGGTCGGGACCGTCGAGTTGGTCGAGCGCCTTCGTGGCCAGGAAAAGTACCCCTCCGTGGAAGCATTGATCGACCAGATGAGCGTGGATGTAGCGCAGACGCGCCGCACCCTTGCCGGGGCGACAGTGGTGGCGCCGCATTTAAACAAGGCGCCGGAGCACTAGGCCTTTACTGTTCGCCGACGTCGCCCGGCGAGCCTTTTCTTAAGTAACTTCTTGCCTCCACGACTTGACTCGCGCGACGCGCCGTGTTTTACTTCTGACGTCCGGCCTTAACCGGTTAAGTTCGGAGCGCCATTGGGGGAGGTAGAGGCAAGGTGGATCGGCAGATAAGCGCCCCACGTGTTGCTTCGATTTGCCTACCGGGCCGTCGTCCAGGGGCACAATGGCCCCCGGAGTAGCAGCCCCGCCGCTTCCTCTCCTGGCGTTCCAAGCCGACCCCGGCCTGGTCGGACCTGGACTCCTCCTCCAGATCCGTGAGGTGCCGCCCGCGAACACGTTCGAGCGCAGCGCCGGTCCCGGGCGCCCACCAAGGCGGGGGCCCGGCCCGGAGCTGCCCGGATAGCTCCTAAGCGGTCCCCTAACAGTGGTCGCCGGCGCGGGCTATGACCCCGGCCGGCGACCTCGCCCGCAGTCCCCTAGAACAAGGAGCAGGCAGTACATGTTAATACCCAAAAAGCGGCTGGCCACCCGCAGGGTCGCCGCCCTAACGGCCGCCGTGCTCGCGGCGCCCCTGGTGTCCGCAGTTGCCAGTGGTCCGGCAAGCGCCGGGACAACGGGCAATTACCCCCGGGGCGAAACGCTGTACACCAGCGGCACTGCTTACGGACAGCCCACCAACTTCAACCCGAACGACCCGGGCGCCCTTTACACAGGCACCCAGGGGCTCCTTTACGAGCCACTGTTCCTCTACGACCCCATCCACGGTGGTTACAAACCGTGGTTGGCCACCAAGGGCACTTGGCAGGGCAACAAGTACGTCATAACTGTTCGCAACGGCGTGAGTTGGGTGCAAAGCCCGAGCCAGAGCGTTGTCGGCACCCTTTCGGGCAACGATGTCGCCTTCTCCATCGAGCTCGCCATGAAAAACGCCTCGGATCCGTGGAACAGCAACGTGTCCAGCGTGGCAAGTGTAAGTGCCACGGGCAACACCGTGACAGTGACGTTCAAGGGCACGCCGGCTTATACAGAGTGGCAGGACTACCTCTGGAACGCCCCGGTGCTCCCCGCCGCCCAGTGGGGGGCGATGTCGTCGGCAGACCAGATAACGGGGGCCAACATGACCCCTGTGTCCACCGGGCCGATGACTCTCGACAGCACCAGCTCCACCCAGGCGTGCTACCAGACCAACCCGCATTGGTGGGGGGCGCAGCTCGGCTTGTCGTTCCACTTCAAGTACCTCTGTGACATCGTTAACGGTTCCAACAACGTCGAGCTTGCCAACCTGACTACCGGCCAGCTGGACTGGAGCAACAACTTCCTGCCCGGCATCTCGGTCTTGGTCAACGGCCTGGGCGGCACGAGCGCCTACGGTATCCACACTTATTACCGCAAGGCGCCGTACATGTTGTCTGCCAATACCGCCTGGTTGGATATGAACACCACCAAGGCGCCGATGAACAACGTCTACTTCCGCAAGGCTGTAGCCGCCGCCATCGACCCCCAAAAGATCGTCACCGGCGTGTACACCCAGATCGTGAAGGCTGCCAACCCGACGGGCCTGCTCCCCAACCTGAAGGCCTTCGTGGACAACAGCGCCGTGTCGAAGTACGGGTTCAGCTACAACGAGTCACTGGCCAAGCAGTACCTGGCCAAGTCGGGCTACAAGGGCCAGAAGCTCACGCTCGAGGTGCCCAATGGCTGGACTGACTGGGAAGCAGCGATCCAGAACATCTCCCAGCAGCTGAATGCCGTGGGTATCAAGGTGACGCCCACCTATCCCCAGTACCCCATCCGCGAGAGCGACCTCAACAACGGCACGTTCGACATGGCGATTGACAACAACGCCGGCCCGGACGCCACTCCTTGGAGCTATTTCCAGCGTGTGTACAACCTGCCGGTCCTAAAGACGCAGAACGCCACACTCAACTGGGAGCGCTACAAGGACCCGACGGCATGGGCCCTCGTGCAGAAAGCCGGTGCCACGCCCCTTTCCGATACGAAGGCGCTGGACGCGATCTACAGCCAACTCGAAGCTCGGTTCCTCCAGACCCTGCCCGTGATCCCGCTCTGGTACAACGGTGCCTGGTTCCAGGCCCAGAGCTCGGTGTGGGCCGGCTACCCCTCCGCCGTCAACCGCTCCGACCAGTACACGCCGATCATGTGGCACGGCTGGCTCGGCGCAATGACAACCGTCTACGCTCTGGCGCAGATCCGCAGAGCGTAACTGCGGCGCAGGCACCTGGGCCCTGCCTGAACGCACCGTCGGAGGCCCTTGCCGGGCCTTCGCCGGCCGGTCAGGGCAGGGCCAAGGCTGCCTGTCATGGCAATAGACGGTCCTAGCGGGCCGCGAACTGACAGGCGGTCCCCCCAGGCCCCCAAAAGGAACTCATCCTTGGTCGGGCTCGCGGCCGGGTGGCCCTCCTCCCACTCCCCCGGGGGGAGGGCCACTACCACACACCAGGTGCCAGGGCTCACCAAGATCTAGGGAAGGTTTGCCGGTTGACGCGTTATCTGTTGAAAAAAATCGCCACCTATCTGGTGGCGTTCTTCGTTGCCACCACCGTGGATTGGGGCGTGCCGCACCTGATGCCGGGCAACCCGGTCCAGCTGTACATATCACGCTTCCCTATCTCATCGATCAAGCAGTACGAGGCGTTGCAGAAGACCTTTACGAAGTCCTTCGGCCTCGGAGTCCCGCTGTGGCGCCAGTACCTCAACTTCTGGGACGGGGTCCTGCACTGGCGTTTCGGCGTGAGCTTCTATGCCACCGCACCGGTGACGCACGTCATCGCACAAGCTATTCCGTATACCTTGGCGCTCCTCGTGCCGGCCGTCGTCCTCAGCTACGTCTTCGGCAACCGCATCGGCGCCATGGCGGCCCGGCGCAAGTGGCTTGACAACGTGGTGCTGCCGGTGGGCTACGTGTTCCAAGCGGCACCTTTCGCCTGGCTGGCTCTCCTATTGGCTTACTACTTCTCAGTCCGCTTACGCTGGTTCCCTCCCTCGGGCGGGTCCGACCCGGGGATAGGCACCGGATGGAACTGGTCGTTTTTCACGAGCGCGCTCGACCACTGGTTCCTCCCGTTCCTGAGCGTGTTCCTGGTCAGTTTCGGTGGCTGGGCCATCGGGATGCGCAACCTGGTCATCTACGAGCTCGAGACCGACTACGCTCGCTACCTGCGCTCGATGGGCGCGTCGCAGCGCCTGGTGCGACGGTACGCGTACCGCAATGCCGTGCTGCCCCAGTTGTCGGGGTTGGCCTTGGCCCTGGGCACGATCATTGGCGGCAACATCGTTACCGAGGTCGTCTTCCAGTACCCCGGGCTCGGTCATCTCATATTCGAGGCCATTACCGACGAGGACTACTTCTTGTTGCAGGGTATTTTCCTTCTCCTGGTCATTGCGGT
>DASSZK010000360.1:0-5730 GCA_035702845.1 Acidimicrobiales bacterium | reverse complement strand
GACCAGGCGGACCGCTTGGGCCCTCTGCTCCTCGCTGTAGCGGCGCACGGCCGGGCGCTTCGCCATCTCGTTCGTGGACATGTGCTCCATCCTCCTTCATAGCGATGGAGCCTCCAGGTAACCCAGGGCGGTTCACTACCGGCGAGGTCGAGGTCATCGACCTGGGCCTCGACGACTATCGCCGCTGCGTGGAGCTGATCGAGACCTACGCCGACATGGGCTTGGGCCTAGTCGACGCCAGTGTGGTTACCGTCGCCGAACGCCTGGAGCTGACCGCCATAGCCACCCTCAACCGGCGGGACTTCAACGTGGTCCGTCCCCGACACGCCGACGGCTTCGAGCTGATCCCCTGAACCTCCGTTCATGGGCGCTAGTGAGACTGGCAACCCCCCCTCTCCCCTTCGCTGCCGGGGACGCTGGCACGGTCTGGGCTCGGGAAGTGGGTGGGGAAGTGGTTCGGAAGTCCGGCAAGTTGTCACATCGCGCGTGGCCGCGGCAAAGCTCGCGGCGCGGAAGTCCCCTCACCCGCGCCCTTCCCACCGGCTTCCGGCCCGACTTCCGCAGTACTTCCCAAGGGCCGGGAGGAACATGACCATCCCTTGAACAGGTACTTCTCTCCATCCGTTGGGGAAGTACCCTCGCAGCCGGCAGAAAACCGTTTGGCAGGCCGCCACGGCAGATGTCCATTGGTAGCGCCGGGCGACTTCCCTTCCCAGTCCGTGACCGCCAGCTCACCCAGGTGGTAGAGGCGAGGTTCCGCCTCCATCGGATACGAGGGGGCGTGAGGACTTGCTGTTGGCGACGGTGGCGCTGCCGGCGATGGTGACCGCCTGGGGCGGGTGCGGCGCTCGGTATGGGCTTGCAGAGGGCCCCTCTGGGGCCGGGAGGGGGGAGCCCCTTCAGTCGCGCCGGCCGTTGCATCGTCCTGGCCGAAGCCGACATCGTCGCCTACCTCGAACACAACCGGGTCGCGCCGGCCCGCTGGGACGTCGCCTCATGACGGTGCTGCGGCGGAAGCCTTGCGCCGGCTGACCTGGACAGCCAGGGCCTCGGCGATCGCCCTGTCGCGTTCGGCCGAGGCCTGCTGGTAGATCAGGGCCGCTCGGGGGCTGGCATGTCCCATCCATGCCATCAGCTCTCGGGTGGTGGCTCCCGTGCCCGCAGCCAGGGTGCTGCCCGTGTGGCTCAGGTCGTGGAACACCAGCCCGGGCGGTAGCCCGTCGACCGAGGCCAGGGCCTTGCGCCACTGGCGCACGAACGCCTCGGCGTGGAAGGAGCGCATCCCGTCGGCTCTTGTCGGCGGGGAAGACCAGGCTCGGCCGTAGTCGCCCACCAGCTCGAGGTGTGCCCTCATCTCCCCGACGACCGGGGCGGGCACAGCGATGGTCCGGGCGCCGGCCCGGCTCTTGGGCCGGGTGACGTGCACCGCCCCGCTGCGGTCCCGTTGCAATGTTGCCGTCCTCGGGGGCGACTGTGGCCGTAGCGGCATCCAGGACGAGGCGATTCCTGCGCAAGGCCCGAAGCTCGCTCAGGCGCAGCCCGGTGAACGCAGCCAGCAGTACCAGGGCGCGGTACCGTGGGACGGTGGCGTAAATCTGGTCGGCACTAAGGGCGGGGCGCTCGGGCGTGTTGTCCGCTCCTGCACCCCGACTAGAGCTAGATGCCCCCCCGAAGCGGCGTTCGGTAACCTCCGGTCCCTGTAGCACCCGGTGTGATGCGCCTCTTGATGTCAAGCAGCCAGCTGAGGGCTGTCCGGGCTGGCGTTGCCTGCGATGGTGCCTTGGACGAGCGGGTAGATCTCGCGAGCGACGTAGCGCTTGAGGCATCGCATGATTTCGGTCTTGGAAAGGCCTTCAGCGGTGCGCCGCTCGACATAGGTGCGCGTTGGCGGATGGCTGACCATGCGGGCCCGAACGATCGTCCATAGCGCCGAGTTGGCCTGGCGGTCACCGCCCCGGTTGAGGCGGTGCCGGTTCGTTCGCCCCGACGAGGCCTGCACCGGCGACGACCCGCAGAGAGCGGCGAAAGCTTTCTCGTTCCGCAGCCGACCAGGGTTGTCACCGGCGGTGACGAGAAGCTGCCCGGCGGTGCCGGGGCCCACGCTGTGGACGGCGAGCAGCTCCGGCGCGACATGGGCCAGCAAGGTCTTGATGTGCACGTCGAGGCCGCGAGCTTCATCGTCGAGAGCCCGCCAGCGGCGGGCCACGGTGTTCATCGCCCGCTTGGCTGCGTTCTCTGCGGTGATCGCCTCGTTCGGCCGCCACCGCTCCGCCACCGCCACCATCTTCTTGAGCGGGAGGCTTTCCAGCTGAGCCCGCACCTGGTCCGGGGCGGTGTCGCAAAGGCTGTGGAGCTGGTTCGCAGCCGCAGTGCGGGCCTTGAGGGCCCCAGACCTGGCTACCCGCAGCTGGCGGAGCGCTTCGACGGCCCCGTCACCTGTCTTAGGAATGACCGAGGCGTCACCGTTGAGGACCGCTCGAGCGGCGGCCTCGGCGTCGACGGTGTCGGACTTGCCCCGCCGGCGGCGGTTCTGACGGTTGGGGCGGTTCACCTCCACCACCCGCACGTGGTGGGCAGTGAGGAACCTGGCCAAGCCAGCGCCCCACGAACCGCACCCCTCGATCCCTACCGCTGTCACGTCCCCATAGTCCTGCAGCCAGCCGAGCAGCCGCCTGTAGCCGCGCCTGGTCGTCGGGAACGACTCGGTGGCCATCAGCCGGCCCACACCGTCAAGCACAGCCGCCACGTGGACGTCTTTGTGGGTGTCGACACCACCTGTTATCGGACCGGTCTGCGCCATCGTGGTCATGTCGCCTGTTCCTCTCACCATGGGTTCCAGGTGGCACGCACCGCCGGGAGGGCGGACAGGACAGTGACGGGGCCTTTCGCACAGGCGCCTCTTCGGTCACGGACGCCCGACCGGTGCGTGCACAACTTCTGCGGAGGGTTTCGCTCACCCGGCCGACTGGTCACTTCAAAGACACCCAACAGGGGTCGGCCGTTCTGGGGGTCAGACCGAGTGAACGAAACCCTCCACGCTTCCTAGCAACAACCTCCGCTGCTACCGCGGACCATCATCACTGCCGTTCTGTGAGGGCTCGTGGCTCGCGAAAGTCGTTCTTATGTATCGGGTTTCGGTTCGCACGTTATGGGCTGGCAACGGCCCCAAGGCGGCAGCGGTCGCTGTTCCGATAACCGTCGCTCGGGGCGGCCGCGCGGCACTGACTGGCCACGGCGCCGTCAACCCAGAACTGGGGATCCGGAAGCCGTGGTCCTTGGAACCATGAGGAACGAGAGCGAGTATCTCAAGCGCGCCTCTGTGCCTCCGCAATAGGGCTCGGCTCGTCCGGCAGTGGGCGGTGTGCCTCGTTGCGCCGCTGGTAATGGTGCTTGGGCGGTCAGATGCTCGGGTCTCTGCGTACGAAGTAGCCTAAAAGTTAGGAATCTGTCCGCGCTAAGAGACGGCCACACCGACCCGGGGGCCCGGGTGGCTCGTCCAGTGGGAGCTACGGCTTTCCTGCGTTGGCGGGTTCCGGCTCCCACGTTTGCCGTATAGCCGCATGTCCGGCGAAGTTCGTGTCGACCGCACTACGTCGGCACCAATCGGGCGCGCCATAACGCCGGGCGATATCAATCAAGCGGCAGCGCCGGTAATCCCGTGGTCGTCGACCCGGCCTGACGAGGACCCATGTCGAGCGCTGGTTCAATGGTCAAACTTCGTGACTGTGCTCGAGGGTTTCGTCGAGCGAGAACTCCCAGCCCTCTTGCCAGTCAAAATCGGCTTGGACCAGCGACCGAAGATCGCCACCGTTCAAGGCGCACTCGAGGCCCCAGTAAGTTGCCACGTGGCCGACGACGAGCACCCGGCGTCCCCCCCCCCCCCCCCAGCGAAGAGGAAGGTCGGAGAGGATCCGTCCCACGCGCGCTGCTGCCTGTTGCCAGCTCTCACCGCCCGGGTAAGGCTCATCAGACGCGATAAACGGTTGGCGTGAACGTCCGCGACCGGAGCGCCGTTCAACCGTCCGTAGTCGCATTCCCTCAGCCTCCAATCGGCGAGGATAGGTACCGGCGAGCCAGCGAACGCTATCTCGGCCGTCTCGAGCGACCGGGCCAAGTCTGAGCTGAAGATTGCTGCCAGCCCGTCGCTTGCTCGACGTCGCTCGAGCGCGGCAGCCTGTTCGCGGCCAAGTAAGGACAAGCGCCCGGGGAGCCAGCCGGTCGCCAGGCCTGCCTCGTTGTAATCGGTTGTGGAGTGGGTCTCGAAGACGACCTGGATCGACACGGGACAATCCTTGCGCGCCCCGGGGCGCTGAGCGCCACCGCCGTCGAGACCGGTGGTCGAGACCTAGGCTGGCTGGTGTGCCGGTCTGCGCCATGACCCGCAAATGACACGCACCGGGAGCTCCTCCAAGCCTCTGTTGGTCCTCGTGACGGGGCTGCCGGGAACTGGCAAGTCAACCGTCGCGGCGGCCGCCGCCGAGGCGCTCGGCGCCGCGGTCCTCGCACATGACTGGGCCATGAGCGGCCTTCGTCCCTACCCAGGGCTGCAAGCCGCCCTGGACGCCATGGCGCCGTCCGGGCACAGAGAGGTCGGGTGGTCCGTCCTGGCTGCCCTCGCCAGGGCCCAGCTCCGACGGGGCTCGTCGGTCGTTCTGGACGGCGTCGCCCGCCGCGCTGAGGTAGAGCAATGCCGCGGACTGGCTACCGAGGAAGGTGCCTCGTCCGTCGTGGTCCTGACCAGGTGTTCCGACCTCGCGGTCCACCGTTCGCGCATCGACGGCAGGGCGAGGGGCATACCCAACTGGTACGAGCTCGACTGGTCCCACGTCGAGCGGGCCATTGCCAGCTGGGACTCTCCGACTGACGTTGACTTGGAGCTTGACGCCATCCGACCGCTGGGGGAGAACCTGGAGCTCCTGAGGGACGGCGCTCTGCGCAACTGGGACCTCAGGGCTTCAGAGCTGACCAAGGGCAAGGCTGTGCCTCTGCGGCGGCCTCCGAAGCTGGCATGATCGCGGTTTGTGGCAACCGTTGTGCAGCCCTCGGTCCGGGCCGCCTGCGGCGCGGTGGTCCAAGACCGCGAAGGCCGGGTCCTTTTGATGCGCCGAACGGACGACGGTACCTGGTGCCTCCCCGGCGGAGGCATCGAGCCCGGTGAGACCTGGGCAGGGGCGGCGCAACGCCAATGCCTGGAGGAGACCGGCTGGGAGATCGACCTCCATGGCCTGCTGGGCATCTACAGCGACCCAGGGACGCAGACTCATCGATACCCCGGTGGGCCAAGGGTCCAGTTCTGTGGGGTCGTCTTCATGGGCACTGCGAAGCGATATGTTGAAGCGTCGGACGGCGAAGCGACGGAGACGAGCTTCTTCCCGCTCGGTGAACTACCGGAGCCTCTTTTTCGTCCCGATCAAACCGTGCTGCAAGACGCCCGCTCACCCGGGGAGCGCCCCTTTATCCGCTGAGGGCGACCAACCGGCGAGGCCATGGGGTTTTGCACTCAGAACGCCATCCCATGGGTGGCCGAGAACGTTTAGTTTCAAATGGTAATCCACGGAATCGAATCAGACGGTTAGGGTCGCGCTTCCGGTCGCCAAGGGACACTGTTGGCCTCTGCGGCCGCACCCAACGTGCAAACCGGAGCCCGTCTCTGCTGGACAAGCGCGGCCACCCGGTAACGGCACCTATTTCGCGCCCGATAATGGCCGACAAATCAGAGGAATGCGCCGG
>DASSZK010000341.1:0-3396 GCA_035702845.1 Acidimicrobiales bacterium | reverse complement strand
CCGTGGTGCTCAGCCCGGCGTGCGCCGACCCTCTGTACCGGCGCACCGTCCGGGTGTCGCTCGGGCTGGTGACCAGGGTCCCCTTCTGCCGTGCGGAAGTTTGGCCTGGGGCATTGGACGAGATCCGGAGCCACGGCTACGAGCTGGTGGCGCTGACCCCGGCGCCCGACGCGGGCCCGATCGGCAGGGTCGCCGCCGAGATCGGCGAGCAGCCAGTGGCGCTGGTACTAGGTGCCGAAGGCCCGGGGCTCAGCGCCTCCGCCATGGCCAAGTGCCACCGGGCACGGATACCCATGTCAGGCGGTGTGGACTCGCTCAATGTGGCTGCCGCAACCGCAGTGGGCCTGTTCTGCTTCACTCAGGGCGTGGGCAAGGGGGGCGCGTGACTGGCGGCTCGCTGGTCGGCGTGGATATCGGCGGCTCCAAGGTGCTGGCGGTGCTCGCCTCGCCAGACGGCGAAGTGATGGCGCAGGCCAAGCTCGCTACCCCGGGCGATGTCGATGCGGTGGTGCGTGCCGTCTTGGCGGCGGCCGCACAAGTCGGAGACGCCGAGCGGACGTTGGCACTGGGGGTTGGGTGCCCAGGGATGATCGACCAACAGGGTAAGGCGCATTTCTGCCCGCACCTGCACTGCCTGGACGGGGTGGAGCTCCAGGGCATAATTGCCGGGCACCGCGCTGGCGGTGCCAGGACGCTCGTTGTCAACGATGCCACGGCAGCCTGCTGGGCCGAGTACCAGATAGGTGCCGGTAGGGCTACTGGCGACCTTGTGATGGTCACGCTGGGCACCGGGATAGGTGGGGGGATGGTGGCCGGAGGCCGGCTGGTCAGCGGTGCTCATGGGTTCGCCGGCGAGCTCGGTCACATGGTGGTCGACCCCTCGGGGCCGGCATGCCCGTGCGGCAAGAAGGGCTGCTGGGAGCGCTTTGCGTCGGGCAGCGGCCTCGGGCGTTTGGCTCGGGAGGCGGCCGAGGCAGGACGTTTGGAGAGCATCGTGAGCCAGGTGGGCGGGGTGGTCGAGGATGTGCGCGCCGAGCACGTCACCGTCGCCGCAGCCCAGGGAGACTTAGGGGCTTTGGATGTCATGGCGCAGTTCGCGTGGTGGGTGGCGCTGGGCTTGGCGAACCTCGCCAACGCCCTCGACCCGGCTGCCATCATCATCGGCGGGGGGCTGGTAGAGGCGGGGGCGGTGCTCATGGGGCCGGTCCGGAACGCGTTCTCCGAGCTGGTCGAAGGACCTCGCGCACGCGCGGTGAGGTTGGTGCCCGCTGCGCTCGGCGAGAGGGCTGGAGCGGTGGGCGCCGCGCTGTTGGCCGCGGGCATCCGCCTCGGCCGCTAGCCTCTTACCTGGTAGAAGTCGAGGAGGCCTGTCGTGGAGTTCCGCCGGATCAACGGTTTACCGCCCTATGTGTTCGCAGCGATCAACCAGCTGAGGGACCAGGCACGCCGCGCCGGTGAAGACGTCATAGACCTCGGGTTCGGCAACCCGGACATCCCAAGCCCCCAGGTAGCGGTGGACAAGCTGGCCGAAGCGGCGCACAACCCCCGCAACCACCGGTACTCCTCTTCGCGGGGCTTGCCCAACCTGCGCCTGGCCGTGTCCAATCTGTACAAGCGTCGTTTCGACGTGGACCTGGACCCTGACACCGAGGTTGTTTTCACCATTGGTGCCAAAGAGGGGCTGTCGCACCTCATGTGGGTCCTGGTGGGCCCAGGCGATACCGCACTTGTACCCTCTCCGTCGTACCCGATCCATATATACGCGCCGCTCTTTGCCGGTGCCGACGTCCGCTATGTCCGCCTAGGCCCAGGTGAGGATTTTTTTGCCAATCTGGGATCGGCGTGGGAGGAGACGTGGCCCAAACCAAAGGTGGTCGTGTTCTCTTTCCCGCACAACCCGACGACCGAGTGCGTGGACTTGGCGTGGATGCAGCGGATCGTGGACTGGGGTCGTGAGCGCGAAGTCGTACTGGTGCACGACTTCGCCTACTCGGACACGTATTTTGACGGTTACGAGCCCCCGTCGGTCCTACAGGTACCAGGGGGTAAGGAAGTTGCCGTCGAGCTGTACACAATGACAAAGAGCTTCTCCATGGCGGGATGGAGGGTCGCTTTTGCCGTTGGTAATGCAGAGGTTGTCGGTGCGCTGACAAAGTTGAAGAGCTATCTCGATTACGGCACTTTCCAGCCGATCCAGATCGCGTCGATCGTGGCCTTGAACGAGGCCCCGGAGTACCCGAAGGCTGTCAACGCTGTGTACGAATCCCGCCGGGACGCACTCGTAGAGGGCCTGAACCGTATCGGTTGGCCGGTCGAGAAGCCCGTGGGGACCATGTTCGTGTGGTCTGCGGTCCCCGAGCCTTACCAGGAGATGGGGTCGTTGGACTTCGCCAAGTACCTGGTCAGCGAGGCGCACGTGGCGACATCCCCCGGCGTGGGTTTCGGCCCTGGGGGTGAAGGTTACGTCCGTTTCGCGCTCGTGGAGAACGAGCAGCGTATTGGCCAAGCCATCCGCAACCTGCGCCGAGCCCTGACCAAGCTGGGCTAGTTGCCGGCGCTTTGTAATCTGCGAGCGCGCTAAACGAAACGCATTGTTCACGGACGGCGCCTAACCTGTTCGCCATGGCAACCTACGTCGTGCGAGTTTGGGTCCCGGACCGGCCAGGGGCGCTCGGCGCGGTCGCCAGCCGGATAGGGGCCGTGCGCGGCGACCTCATCGGAGTGGAGATCCTCGAGCGCGGGGCAGGCCGCGCCATTGACGAGCTGGTAGTGGAACTGCCCAACCCCGGGTTGCTCGACCTCATGCTGAGCGAGGTCAACGAGGTCGATGGTGTTGACGTCGAGGACGTCCGCCAAGTGCCTGGAGCGCCTATGGACCCCCGGCTCGATGCCTTGGAGACTGCCGCGTTCCTTGTTGAGCGGGGCGACCCGGACGACCTGCTGAGGGCGCTGGTGGCTCACGCAGCCCGCGACTTCGAAGCGGACTGGGCAGCTGTGGTCGACCCCGGCACCCCGCATCCGCTCAGTGCGGTCGGGTCCCTGCCCCCTGAGGCATGGGTCTTCGCTTTCGTGAAGGGTGCCCGAGAATCCATAGCCGGCGGGGGTGCCGCCAGTCCTTCCGACGTCGCGTGGGCTGACATGGCTGTTGCCTCGTTGGTGGTGGTGCTGGGACGCGACGGCCGCCCGTTCCGCGCTCGTGAGCGTCGGCAGCTTTCAGCGCTGGCGCGCATAGCGGACAACCGGTGGGTGGAACTGGTGACCAGGGAGCAGGTAGCAGTGGTTAGCGCCAAGGAGAGCCGGCACGGGGCTGCGCCGGCACTCGCCTAGTTGTCGCTGGGCTGTCGGTTCCGGGGTCGTCATGCCCTGCCCAGACGGCCCGTGAGCGGTGGCGGGACC
>DASSZK010000297.1:0-14386 GCA_035702845.1 Acidimicrobiales bacterium | reverse complement strand
CGCGAGGCCTCCAGCGCGTGGCGGTAGTCGTCGCCCACCCCGGCTTCGTCCAGCTCGCCGGGCACGCCGGCCCCCAGCTCCGGGGTCAGCGTCTGCCACTGGATCGTCAGCATCCGGTGGCGCTGGAGGTCGCGGAAGGCGCCATAGTCGGACACCACATCGAAGCGGTACTGGCACCTTTCGAGTGCTCGCCCAGGACGGTGCCTGCGGTTCGCTCGCTCCCCTGCATAGCGCTGCACTACCAGCGCTCGTTCATGGTCGCTCATCGAGGCGACACGGGCCTCCACCTGGCTCTCCGAGAGGTGGGTGTACGGGTAGAGCATCGCCGCCACCATCTTCGTTTCGGCATCCGGGTCCCAGTCAACGAGCTCCACCTGCGCTCCGCTGACCCCCGCACCGGCGCTTTCCACCAAGCCCGCGCCGTCGAGCAGGGAACTGGCGACATCGCTCATCGCCCGCTCGTTGGCGGCCAAGTAGCCCGACCAGGCAACGCCTCGGTCGCCCACGTCGACCCGCCTGACCCAGGACGGGATAACCTTCCTCAGCTCCTCGAGCATCATCCCGGCATATGCCCGTGCCTCTGGCAGGGGGTGAGCCCTCATACGGATAAGGAGCCCTTCGTAGGCCTGGCCGGAGCCATATATGCCCAGGTTCGAGGTCGCCGCCGCGGGCAGAAGCCCGCGAAGTGTGTCGAACGCCTTGGCCTTCAGCGCTTGCCGGTAGGCGATGTCGCCCTGGCCTTGCGAAGGTGCAGACGTGCGGGCGAACCAGTCGTACATCACGGGCAACATTTGCGCGTACGAGTCGAACAGCCTGTCCATATCGCCCACATAGCGCGCACCGAGCGGTGAAGCGAGGATTTCGGGGCTCCGGTAATACCGGTACCGGCCACTCGGTAGGCGGGTGTCGTACGCTACGTAGCGCGTCGATTTCTCCATATACGACATGAGGCGCCCGCGCTCGAGGACCTTGGTGAGAAGGTTGGAAGCCTGCTCGCAGGCGAGGTGGACGCCGCCCAGCTGGGCCACCGAGTCGTCGCCGTACTCGTAAAAAACCTTTTCGTACAGTTGCTCCGCCCTTGCCAGTCCGACTGTGGCGTCGACGCCGTGATCGCCGCTGACGTCCAGGTCTCCGACGAACTCGTCGAGGAAGAGGCGCCGCAGGCTCTTGGCCGTACGGGAATAGCGGGCAAACAGGGCCCCTTTGACAACTTCTGGCAGGTTCACCAGGGCGAACACCGGCCCGTCGAGGTTGGTGAAGTACCGGCGCAAGATCTCGGCCTCGTCTTCAGTCCACTTCTCAGGGACGTATGTGGGCTCAATGGCGCGCGAAGTCATGCACCCGAGAGCCTACGAGGCTGCCACTTGCCTGTGTGGGATGCCCGGGCGCCCCCAAGCTCTGCCAGATGCCCGCCGATGCGACGCGGTCAGCCTGGCGCCGACAGGACCGGGCCGGCGGCCCTTGGCCGGGAACGGGCCTTCTAGCCGGCCGGTGCCCGGTGGTCGAGGACGATCTTGCCGAACTGCTCGCCTGATCCCAGGCGTTGAAGCGCCTGGGGGTAGTCCCGCAGAGGCAGCACCTGGTCCACAGCCACCGGGAGACCGCTGCCGACCAGTGCCGTCACTTCATCGAACTGGCGGTAGGTGCCCATTGTCGAGCCGATCACCTCGTACTGGCCGAAGAAAAGCCGCGGCAGGTTGAGCTCGACCCGCGGGCCCGCTGTGCTGCCACAGATGACGAGGCGGCCGCCCCGGCGAAGCGCCGCCAGTGCCGTGCCCCAGGTGGGAGCCCCTACGCTGTCCACGACCACGTCGCAGCGGAAGGGAAGATCGTCGTCCGGGCCGTACACGCCGACGGCGCCCAACTCTTGGAGGTGCCGGCGCTTAGCGGCCTGGCGCGAGATGGCAAAGACGCGGGCACCCATGGCGCAACCAAGCACCAGCGCCGCCGTCCCGACTCCCCCGCCTGCACCAACGACGAGCAGTGTCTCGCCGGCACGCAGGCGGGCGCGCTCTAGCATCCGGTACGCGGTCAACCAGCACAGGCCGTACGCCGCCGCGACAGCCCAATCAACACCCGCGGGCCGGCGCACCAGGTCGGCTTGGCCCACAACGACAGACTCGCCGTGGGAGCCCCAAAGGTGCTCACCCCGGATCCCCCAGTCGGCGCAGTAGACCGAGCGGTCGGACAGGCACTCGGGGCATTGACCGCAGGCGGCGGAAGGGTTGACTACCACTTCGTCGCCGGGCGACCATGCGCTCACACCTGGTCCTACTTGCTCGATTATTCCTGCACCATCACACCCGGGGACCATCGGGAAGAACGGTGGTTTAGGCATCCCTTTTGTCAACCAGAGGTCCATGTGGTTCAACGCACTCGCAATTACGCGCACTTTGACCTGTCCAGCGGCAGGCGGCGTTAGGTCTGCCTCACCCCACCGGTACATGCCCGGCGACGCATCGAGAAGCCAAGTTTCAATGGCGCCAGAATAGACCTGTTTAAGCACTAACGGCGCCGGTTGGCACTGCATGCTGCGAAGCCCCGCCGGCGCCCACCGACGACACTGCAACCACGCCGCGAAACAGCGCGTCTGCCGCCTCTCGCGCTGATTGCGCCGCGGGCGCCGAAGGAAGGACCTCGCCGAGTTGGCGTAACAGGTCCACCAACTGCTTTATATTCCTTACAAAATCCCCCGCCGGGACCGTTTGGCCGAGCGTGTCGCCAGGGCCGTCTGCAGGTGACAGAAGCGCCGCCAGCGACCGTCCGGTTGCCCAGCCGAGAGCCAGCGGGGCGAAACCCGGTTCCGGCGAGCGTGTGAGCGGTAGCCCGATAGATTCTTCCGAACGCGCTAATTCGGAAGCGATGTTCTGCACAACCCGCCAGCGGTCTTCCAACCTGCGATTGGGCATACCGCCGCGAAGCCCCTCTCCCCCGGGACCGCGCGGTTCGTAGGTGAAGATGGAGGCGAATGCAGCCATTTCGGCCGGTTTCAACCCATCGAATAAGCCCCGTTCGGCGCATTCTGCGACCAACAGGTCCTGGGGATGGTAGGTGCGGGAAAGGCGCTCTCCGGACGCGGTGAGCGACCATCCGTGCACGTAACCCCATGCCTCCAACAGGCGCAGTACCCGGTCAAACTGGCGTGCCAGTGAGTCGGAGCGACCGAGGACCTGTTTTTGCAGTCGGCCGACTTGGCGGCCTAAGCGCTCGGCACGCGCCGCAGCTTTCATGTGCGAGCGCAAGTGAGGGCAAGACGCCACCGGGACTGAACCGGCGATTATCTCGATTTCATCCTGGTTCGTACCCGAGGGCAATGTCCCGCTCCCTATGGGAGCGCCTTCCTTGACCGAGCTCAGGGTAGCGGCCAGCTTTCTCTGGAAATCACGGCTACGCGGGGCGAAAGGCTGCGGTAGTTCGAGCCGGGCGACCGGTCGGGGGGGCAGGTGGAAATCCCGAGCTCCGAGCACCACCTGGCGCCTGGCCATTGTGATCCCCCGCAGGCTCACATCCCCGCGCCGGCGCTGCGCTGTCGAAAGCACGACGACTCTCTCAGCTGAGCGCGCCCCCCCCGGTTTGCGCTTGGGCACCAGCACGACATCCCCGGGTTTGAGCCGCCCCATGGCGTCGAGGATGTCCGCCAGCCTCGGCTTGGCTCCCGCTGCGCCAATGCTCGCGCCATTGCCCACGGGAGCTCTTTCGTTGGCGGCTGCTTGCTCGGCGCCGGGGCGTACGAGCCGGCGGTACGCCCAGATGTCGCCGCGTTCGCATTCTGCTTCCGAGCGGGCAAGCACGAGCTCGTCGTTGGCCCGCTCCAGCTGGCGCTCCAAGCGGACGATGTCGGCGTCGGAGCGGTACTGGGCGAACGAGAGGTTGAGCAGGTGGCGAGCCTGTTCGGGCGCGCATCTCCGGACGAGGTTTGTGGCCATGTTGTACGTGGGCCGGAAGCTGGAAGTCAAGGTGTAGCTGCGCGCTCCCGCCAGCGAAGCAACCTGGTCAAAGGTGACATTTGGTGCCCACAAGGCGACGGCATACCCGACCTCGTCGGTGCCTCGACGGCCGGCGCGGCCAGTGAGCTGGGTGTACTCGCCAGGCGTGAGCGGTTCAACGCGCTCTCCGCTGAACTTGGCCAAGCGTTCGATGACCACCGACCGCGCGGGCATGTTGATGCCCAGAGCTAACGTTTCTGTGGCGAAGACGACCTTGACAAGACCGGCGGTGAAACACTGCTCTACGGCCTCTTTGAACGGGGGCACCATGCCGGCGTGGTGAGCGGCGTAACCGGCCTCGAGCGCCGCAAGCCAATTGGCGTACCCCAGGGCTGCCAGGTCAGCTTCGGAGAGGTGGCGTGCCGCCTCCTCTGCGATCTGGCGTACGAGACGTCGCTCCGGCGCCGTAGTGAGCCGGCGGCTTTCGCGGATGCACTGGCGCACGGCTTCGTCGCAACCGGCCCGGCTGAAAATGAAGTAGATGGCGGGCAACAAGTCGCGCTCGTCAAGAAGGGCGACGACGTCGGAGCGTCGAGGCGTGAATAACCCGCTGCGGCGCTGGGCACGCCATCCCTGGCCTGCTCGGGACGTGAGGGCAATGCCCTTGGGGTTGGGTCTGTCGTCCACGAGGGTGGGCATCAGCAACAGGGCATCGCTGCGCCTGTCGCCAACCAGGTACAGGTTGTGCAATGGCACTGGCCGGCGCTCTTCGATGATTGCTCGCGTTGACCCCCGCACCGTGCCGACCCAGTCGGCGAGCTCCTCGGCGTTGGAAACGGTCGCCGACAGGCAAACGAGGTCAACGTCCATGGGGAGGTGGATGATGATCTCCTCCCAAACCGGGCCTCGGTACGGGTCCTGTAGGTAGTGGACTTCGTCCAGCACCACGTAGCGCAACCTGTCCAGCGCTCCCGACCCGGCATAGATCATGTTGCGCAGGACCTCGGTCGTCATCACCACGACGGGGGCATCGCCGTTGATGGCGTTGTCACCGGTGAGAAGGCCCACCTTGCTTGTGCCGTAACGGCGCCCGAAATCCGCGAACTTCTGGTTGGACAGGGCCTTGAGCGGTGTCGTGTAAAACACCTTGCCGCCGGTGGCCAGGGCCCGCTCCACTGCGTACTCTGCCACCAGGGTCTTGCCTGAACCGGTAGGTGCGGCCACCACGACGCTGTGCCCCTCGTCCAGGGCGTCCATGGCTTCGACCTGGAACGGATCGAGATCAAAATCGAACCCGGCTAGGAACTTCGCCCGGAAACCCCGCTCACCACCGACCGGGACAGCCCGGGCCTGCGGCCGGGAGGCCGCGTCAGCTGGCATTACAACCTTTGTACCTCATGCGGCGGCGTCGTATGGCGACCGCGCTGAGTGTACTACCGGTGCTGAGTGTGTTGGCGGGCAGGGTGTGTCAGCGGTGCAGGACGCGACCAACCAGGATGGACAGCTCGTAGAGGACAACCATTGGCAGGGCCATAGCCAAAAAGGTCACCGGGTCGTTGCTCGGCGTGACCACAGCTGCCACCGCGCACAGGACCACGATCGCAATGCGGCGCCACTTGCGCCACTGGCTGGTGGGTACCACTCGGGCCACCATCAAGAAGACCACGACGACCGGGTAGAGGAACACTGCCCCGAAGATCAGGCATATGAGCGTGTACAGGCGGACGTACGACCCAAGCGAGTAGAGCGTGGACACGCCGTTGCCCGAGACGCTTATCAACCAGCTGAGCGCCTTGGGCCACACCAAGACGGCGACGAGCGCTCCGAGGATGAACAGGGCGCAGGCGCTGAGGACGAAGGGCAGGGCGTACTGCTTTTCCTTCTTGCGCAGTCCGGGCGTCAGGAAGCGCCACAACTGCCACAACCACACTGGCGTTGCCAGCGCGATCCCGATGTACGAAGCAAGCTTCAACCTGGTCATGAAGCCTTGTGCCGGCTCTTGGACAACGAGGTTGCAGGTCACGAACCGGCTCGGGTGGTGATGGCAAATGGACAGGTAGCCCCTCTGCATGAACGACAGGACCGGCTGGTAGAGGAACCACCCGAGCACGGAGGTCACAGCGATCGCGCCGGCACAGACAAGCACCCGGTGGCGCAGTTCCGCCAGGTGCTCGTAGAGCGTCATCCGGCCGCCGCCGCCGTCGTCGGGGTCGAGGTCGGCACCGCCGGCCCCGCTCAGCGTTCCCCCACCGAGCCGGGCTGGGCCCGCCGTACCGTCGGCTGGCGTCGCGTGCTCGGTGCCGATGACGGCCATCAGGCGAGCGCGGGCGCGCAGGTAGGCATCGCTTGAGCTCCGGTATGCATCAGTTCAACAGGGGGTCGTCCGGCGCGCACAGCTGCCCGGCAAGCCCCCCCGCCGACCCGTCCACCTCGAGCGGCCCGTCCTGCCCGCGGGGCACGTTCTGTCTGAGGGGCACGTCCTCAACCCGTCCGCCGCCCAGCGAAGGACTGTCCCGGAGGCGCTGCGGGCCCTGCTCCATCTCAACCTCGCGGGCTGCGGAGTGGATGATTGCTCGGGGCTCTGCAAGCACGTCGTCCACCTCGGCACGCACGAGAGCGCTGTACCGGCGAAGGTGCGCCATGCCCCGGCCGAGCGCACGAGCTGCCTGTGGGAGCCGTTCGGGGCCCAACACCACCAATGCAATTACGAACAGGACGAAAAGCTTCTCAGGGTCGATGCCCACCACCCGGAAGCCTACTAGTGAAGCCGATCGCTCCGTTGAGCGCCCTGGGCGGCTCGGGCTCGGGCGAGACGCCGGGCCTTGGCCCGGGCGTCTTCAACCTCAGCTCTAACAAGACGTGCCCGGGAAAGCTCCGTGCGGACCGCCAGGTGGAAGTACACGAGAATTGCTGCCCCGCCACCCCCCAAAGCGAGGGGGCCGAGCCAGGACCAGTTCACGCAGTCAGCCTAGCGGGATCCGAGAGAGCCGCCGCCGGCTATCACGTGCTCGAACCAATTGTCCGATTCCAACTCGAAATGGAAAGCGAGAAGGTCGTCGTAAGTGATCGAGGGCCCGCACTTCGGCTCGGAAAGTTCTGCGGGCAGGTCCCAGTTCACGACCTTGACCCCTGCAGAAACCAATAATTCGACTACTCGCTGCTCGGCAGGCTTGTTTACGATCAGCCGGCAGTTGGGGCAGAGAAAGGAATACGTGCCCTCATCAGTGGCAGAGCACACCTGCACCTGCACTTCGCGAGTGGTCAGCTCGACGTCTCCGCACGTCGGGCAACTCGCCCTTACTGTCGCCACCTTGGCACTCCTTGTCTGTTCCCCCCGGGCCATGCCTCGGGTCAACTGAACCACTGACAGTGATATCGGCGTCCAGCGAAACCCCTTGAGCCTTGACCTATGCAAACCCGATCCGAGGATGTCCAATTCTTGAACTTCTTAGCGCACGCGAAGCCACTTGTGTTGGACCCCCTGTCCGGTTCGCGCGGCTTTGTCGGGACTTTAGGGCCGACGGGCCCTAGTAGGCAAGCGCTGGGGATGGCCGCCTGAAGGGCATACGACAGCTGAACGGGCGAGTGGTCGGCGGGCCGGCGGGGACCGGTGCGGCGTGGGACGGCCGCCTCAGAGGAAGCCGAGGCGCCCGAGCGGCCACATCCGCACGAACGCGCGTCCCACGATGTAGCTGGCGGGCAGCGGCCCCCAGTACCGCGAATCGTAGGAATCGCGGCGGTTGTCGCCCATCACGAAGTAATAACCCTGAGGGACCGTGTATGGGTTGGGCAGGCAGGGGCCCGCACAGCCCGATGTAGGCCAGGTGGTGCAGTAGGGGGACGAGGGGTCCTGCCACCCCGGGATGTAGGGCTGGGCCATTTGCCTGCCATCGACATATACGGCGCAATTTGCGACATAGACGGTCTGGCCGGGCCCGGCGACGACGCGTTTGATGAGGTCGTTGATGCCGAGGCTCGAGTCGTTGGGCGGCCGGCGAAAGACCACGATGTCGCCCTGGTGCACGCTGTGGAAGTCGTATGACAGCTTGTTGACCAGCACGCGGTCCCCTACCTGCAACGTAGGGACCATCGACGTCGAAGGGATGAAGAAAGCCTGCACGGCGAAGGTCTTGATGAGCAGGGCGGCCACCAACGCCACCACTACGATGACGATCCACTCGACCATCACGGCATGCTTGTGGGGTACCGGAGATGCGGCTCCGGCGTGGGCGGGTTGAGCCGGCTCGGCCCCCTCGGCTGTTTGGGCGCAAGCTTGCCCCGCCTCTCGCTCCGTCAGCGTCACCTCTCTGAGGTTACAGGCAGGTGCAGGTCTCGGGTCGCAGGCACGTAGCGGCCCAGGACGCGTCGTGCCGCAGCCTCCCGAGCGCCCTCCGCCCCTGAGACGACACGTACAGCCGGGCCAGCGCGCAGCAAGAGGCGCTCGAGCCAGGCACTCGAACCGGCTCGCAAGGACACTTGGACATGCCCGTCACTGCTGGGCACGGCCTCTTCATGTGGGTACTGGTCCACCAGCCAACGGGCCTCCGGGGCGACATCGAGCATCACGAGCGGGTCTTCGGGCCGGCTCTGGAAGACCTCCAGGGGGCCGATGTCGTTTGGTGCGCTGAAGTGCTCTGGAAGGGCGCGAGCGGAGCGGATGCGGTCCACCCTGAACAGTCGCCGGCCCGCGACCAGCTCGCACCAAGCGAGTAGGTACCAGTGCCCCTCGGAGGAAAAGACCTGCCAGGGTTGCACAACACGTTCGCTCGTGGCATCGCGGCCAAACGAGTAGTACTCGATCAGCACCTTGCACCGTTCGCTGACCGAATCGCGGAGACAAGCGAGGAGCTCTGGCGGCGCCGCCCCGAGCTCCACCTCGACCGCACGATCGCCGTTCAGCCCGAGGACTGCCTCCAACTTGGCCAGGGCGCTGCTGAGCGGGCTGGTAGCACCGCCGGCTGGCTGGGTCGGAGGCGCCCCGGTGGCAGCGGGGGCGGCCGGGGACGCCATCTCCAACATGGCCCTGGCCGCGGCCACTAAGGCAAGGCCCTCAGGTGGGCTGAGGCGCAAAGGCCGCCGGAACCAGTCGGCGAAGCGTACCCAGACCCTGCCTGCGTCGATGTCCACGTCTATCAGCGAATCGGGTGTGTAGGGGTACGCGCCGCACATGAACAGCAGCTCAAGATCGGAGACCAGCTCTCGCTCGCTGATGCCGAACCGCTTGCAGACGTCGTCGACGCTGGGGCCGTCGTTGGCGACGACCCAGGGGACGATGCTGAGCAGCCTGGCGAGGCGCTCGCCGGCACCCGTGCGGCTCATTGCGCCGCACCTCGTCCCCGCTCAAATCCAGGGAGGCCAGATCCAGGGAGGCCAGATCCAGGGAGGCCGGGCGTCTCGGCTGCTCCAGCAGAGCCGGCATGGCCCTCTCCAGCCAGAGCGGACAGCCACGCGATCATTTCCTCGCGCGCCGCCGGCGGTCCCAAGATCTCTGCATGCTCTAAAAACCCGAGCACGAAGCCCCTAAATGCCTCCCGGTTCGTAACCGTCACCTGGAAACAAGTACCCGCCGGTTCCTCAGCGCGCACAGCATCGTCTCCGAGCGCGCGCCTGGCGAAAAGGGCATGGCTGGCATCGACACGCAGTTCCACCTCCACCGCTGGTTCGTCACCGAGGCGCCAGGGTGGCGGAGGCGCCGATCCCGCGGTTGCTGGTGGCGCGTCGAACGCTCCCGGCCCACTCGCCAGCTCCACCGGTCCCTGCGCCCGGTCTGCGCGGAAGAGCCTTTCTCCCCCCCTCACGTGGTCGAAGCCGGACAGGTACCACCGGCCCTGGCGGTATGCAAGGTGGTACGGGTCGACGAGCCTCTCCTCGCCGTTGTACCGGAAGCGCAGCTGAGAGCGGCTGGCTGCGCCGCTAAAGAACGTCGCCACTGTTTCGTCCACTGCAACGTCCACGACGGCCGGTGCTTGGCCCCTGAGGCGGCCACCACTTGCACCAGTGCCATATGGGAGGCCACCCGTCGGGGGCCCGGCCCGGCTCGAGCCCGTCACCCCTCCCCCGTCCGTCGCCCCTCCCCCGTCCGTTGCGATCCCCGCCTCGGGGTGACCGTCGGGCCGCGGGCCGGGGACGGCACTGGCCGCGAGCTTCCAAAGTGCCGAAGTTGCGGCCGAGGATCCCTCGCCCTCAAAGCTCACGGCAGACACGGCGAGGTTCAGTGCCAAGAGCTCTTCGTCGTCAAGGCCGGGGTCGGGTAGCTCGTACAGATCCTTTGGCACCCGGTACCCGGTACCGAGATCGGGGCGCGCCGGGTCCAACGGTTCGACGAGTAACGGGATACCGAGGGCGCGCAGGAGGTCCTTGTCGCGTTCGAAGTTGCGCCGGAAGGCGTCGCCATCGGCGCCGTACCCCGGGACCCGCTCTCGCAGTTCTTCACGAGTCAGGGGCTTTTTGGTATCGAGGAAGGCCACCACAAGGTTGACCAGCCTCTCCAATCGGTCCACGCCTAGATGTTAGGGACGGCGCGCCACAGGGCCGGGCCGGCGCCCGGCCAGGGCCTCTCACAACGGACGACGCGGGCGACTGTGCCGCTCACAGCGATGCGATGAGCTTCTCGACCCGCTCGTCACGCGCCTTGAACGGGTCCTTGCACAGCACCGTTCGCTGGGCCTGGTCGTTCAACTTCAGGTGGACCCAGTCGACGGTGAAGTCCCTCCGGCGCTCCTTGGCCTTGCGGATGAACTCGCCACGAAGCCGCGCGCGGGTCGTCTGCGGCGGCTCGTCCAGGGCCCGCTCGATCTCCTCGTCGGTCACCATACGCTCCACGAACCCGCGCTGCTCCATCCGGTAGTACAAGCCGCGCTGGCGGTTGACGTCGTGGTACTGCAGGTCCATGAGCGCAACCTTGGGGTGTGTGAGAGGGATACCTTCTCGCTCGCGGTACGCCTCGATGAGCTTGTGCTTTATTACCCAGTCGCACTCACGGTCGAGTGACCAAGGATCCTTTTCCAACCCCTTCAGGCAGTGCTCCCACATCTCGAGGGCTTTTTCTTCCAAAGGAGAGAAGCCCTTGCTCTGGTGGTAGCGCATAGCTCGCTCCAGGTACTCGGCCTGGATCTCGAGCGCGCTGGCTTCTCGGCCGTTAGCCAGGCGGACTTTGCGCCGGCAGGTCGTGTCGTGGCTGATCTCGCGGATGGCCCTTATGGGGTTCTCCAAAGTCATATCTCTCATCACAACGGATGTGTCCTCGAGCATGCGCAGCATGATGCTCGTGGTGCCCACCTTCAAGAAGGTGGCGTACTCGCTCATGTTGGAGTCGCCTACGATCACGTGGAGGCGCCGGTAGCGCTCCGCATCGGCGTGCGGCTCGTCGCGGGTGTTGATAATCGGCCGGCTGCGCGTGGTAGCAGACGAGACGCTTTCCCAGATGTGCTCTGCTCTCTGGCTGATGCAGTACTGGGCCCCACGGGCTGTTTGTAGAACTTTGCCTGCCCCTGCATAAATCTGGCGGGATATCAGGAACGGGATAAGGACTTCTGCGTAGTGGGTGAAATCGTCGCGGCGCGTCGTCAGGTAGTTCTCGTGGCAACCATAGGAGTTGCCTGCCGAGTCGGTGTTGTTCTTGAACAAGAAGATAACGCCGCGGATGCCCTCCTCCCGGAGGCGTGCCTCAGCCGACACCACCAGGTGCTCGAGGATCCGCTCCCCCGCCTTGTCGTGGACCACCAGGTCGCTTATCGAGTCGCACTCGGGGGTCGCATATTCGGGGTGGCTGCCCACGTCCAGGTAGAGCCGGGCGCCGTTTTCGAGGAACACGTTGGAAGAGCGGCCCCAGGACACGACCCGGCGGAAAAGATAACGTGCCACCTCGTCCGGGCTGAGCCGGCGTTGCCCGCGCAAGGTGCAGGTGACCCCGTACTCGTTCTCGAGTCCAAATATCCTGCGTTCCAAGGCTCCTACCTTTTCCGGTACTGCGTACCTACTAAGTCGGCAGGCTACCCGGCCGGGCGTAGCCAAGTGCGCCACACGCTCGCGGTCCCGGACCGCCGCCCTTGCGCAAGCGTGCCGCGGGTAGGGTTACCACGATGGGTGAGGCTATGCGGATGGTGCACCTGCGCACGGTCCCCGACGCCTGGCACGCCCGAGTGATCGCTGCCAGGCTGGGGTGCGAAGGCATCATCACCCACCTCCAGGGCAACCTCTCCGGCCCGTACCCTTTTGGCTCGGTGCGGGTACTGGTGGAAGCTGACCAGGCAGAACTGGCCGCCGAGCTGCTACTGGCCGACGAGGTGGAGGCTGCCTTCGTGCCCGTACCTTCCGGTAGCTCAGCCCACGCCGGCTCGGCGGGCACCGCCGAGGTGGACCTCGACGACGCCGGGCTCGGTGCAGCCGCATCCCCTGCCCGCCACCCATGTGCCGGGGACGACTGTGCGAGCCCAGGTCACGCCGCGAGCACCGTGCGCCTGCGCCGGGCTGCCGCTGCGCTCATAGCACTGGCCCTAGCCGGCGCCGGGGCCCTCGCTCACTTCGTCGGCTGAGGGCGTTGCCGCTTCGCTGCTGGCATCGGCACCCGGGCCGGTGCCGATCAGGTGGGCTACCTCAGGCTCCAGGACCCGCCTAAAGGCGCGCCGCCCCGCCTCGCGAGCGAGGACAGCCACCTCGAGGTCATGGGGGCCGAGCTTGCGGTCCTGGCCGGCCAGGGCCTCCACGGAGGCGGCAAGCGCTTCGCCCAGTGACCACTCGGCCTGGAAGGCCCGCCCCAATCGCCCGACTATGGCGTCGGCTTCTCCCCCGAGGGCGGTAAAGCGGTCTTCATCGACCACAGTCCCGTCGTAGAGGATGTGGAAAAGCTGGTCGTCGCCCACGCGGGCCCCCACCTCGGCCACCAGGATCTCGACCTCGAGCGGCTTCATCTCATGGGTGAAGACATTGCCCATGTAGCGCGCGTAGAGGTTGGCCAGCGAACGGGCGTCCACGTCCTCCCGGCTGAACTGGTAACCCTTCAGATCGGCGTGCTGGACTCCCGATACCCGCAACTGGTCGAACTCGTTGTACTTGCCGACCCCTGCGAAGGCGATGCGGTCGTAGATCTCGCTCACCTTGTGCAGCGAGCGAGATGAGTTCTCGGAGCAGATGAGCACCCCCCCGGCGTAAACGGTGGCAACGAGCGGGCGGCCCCGGGCGATGTTCTTTCGCGCGAAGTCCGCCTTGTCCTTCATGAACTGCTCGGGCGCTACGTAAAAAGGCATCGTCATCTGTGCGAGCTCCTCGTCGAGCGGCTGGCGCGCGCTTCTCCCGGGCCTTGCGTGCCCCCACCAGCGGAGCGGTTGACCTCAGCTGCCGACAACGTCTCGATGACCTGCTGGAATGCCAGCGCCACTTCGGGTTCTGGCACCCGGCGAAAACCAGCCTCGGTAATAGTCGCGACTGTTGGGTAGATGCCCCGCACGGCATCAGGGCCGCCTGTCGCAGAATCTTCGTCAGCCGCTTGCCACAGGGCCCTCACGCACAGCTGGACGGCATCCTCGGCGGACATATCTTCGCGAAAGCCCAGTTTGATCGTCGTGCGGGCATCCCGGCCGCCGGAGCCGTCAGCGTGGTAGTCGGTCTCCTCGTACCTGCCGCCAGTCGGGTCGTAGGTGTAAATCCGTCCCCGGCCGCGCCGTAGGTCGAACCCGGCGAACAACGGCACGACCACGAAGCCCTGCATAGCCATCCCCAGGTTGCTGCGCACCATCTGCGAGAGCTGGTTGGCCTTACCCTCGAGGCTCAGCGCCTGGCCCTCCACCTTTTCGTAGTGCTCCAACTGGAGCTGGAAGATCCGCACCATCTCCATCGCCGGGCCGGCGGCGCCGGCAATGGCCACACCGCTGTGTGCGTCCGCAGGGTGCACCTTCTCCATAGTGCGGTGGGCGATGGCCGAACCCGCCGTAGCTCTGCGGTCCCCAGCCATGACCACTCCCTCGCGGTAGCGGACGGCGCAGATGGTGGTGCCGTGGGTGACGTCGAAGGCGCTGTTCCCACCGCCGGCAGCGGTAGGAACGCCCTTGACCGGGCCCAGCGGTGACTGGCCCGAACGTCGCAGCAGCTCTGCGAAGTCCGGCCCGGGGTCGTCCTTGGGGGCGTAGATCGGAAGGCTCATAGGTGCCTCAGACCCTAGCGGCCCGTTGGCGATCGCCGGGATGAGGGGTCTGTGCGCGGCCGGTCGCTACTGCCCACCCTTTTGCACATACGACTTCACGAACTCCTCGGCATTGTCCTCCAGGACTTCGTCGATCTCGTCCAAAAGGTCGTCGAGCTCCGCCTTGAGCTCTTCCCCGCGTTTGGACCCAGCCGGTACTTCTTCGACCTGTTCCGGCTCCGATCGCGAGGGTGCCTGCTTTTTGATCTGCTCTCTCTCAGCCATCGTTTAGTTGTCCCTCCTCACGAGCCCAGCTGCTCCAGCAGTTGTGCCGGAGTAGAAC
>DASSZK010000050.1:0-5134 GCA_035702845.1 Acidimicrobiales bacterium | reverse complement strand
GTCTTTGCTGAGTTGCTCGACGCAAGGAAGAGGTTTGCGAATATGTACTCGTTCAGCACGCCAATGAAAGCCAATATGGACGTTACGGCAATGATCGGTGCTGCCAAGCGGAGGATCACCATAAAGAATATCTGTGGGTGGCTGGCCCCGTCTATCTTAGCGGCTTCGTCGAGGTCGACCGGGATGGTGTCGATGTAGCTCTTTGTAAGCCATGTGTTGACACCCATAGCCCCGCCCAGGTACACCAGCACCAGGCTCACGCGTCCGGGAGCCAGCATAGGGAACACGTTACCAGCAGCTGCTGACATCCTGTACAGGGCGATTACCGCCAAAAAAGACGGGAACATCTGGATCAACAGCACGGTTAGCAGCCCAGCCCTACGGCCCGCGAAGCGTATGCGGGCAAAAGCATATGCTGCTGCACTTGAGACGAAAATACTGAGTGACGTGGACACCGTGCAGATCACGACCGTGTTAATGACCCAGTCCCAAAACGGGTATTCATTGCTAGCCAGCAGGTCGGCAAAGTTACGCGTGCTCGGGTGTGTGGGCACGAACGAAAGCCACCCGTGCACACTGCTGTTCAAGTTCCCACTCGGGTTCAGAGCGGTCTGGAGCAGGTAGAGCACCGGGAAAAGAGCGAAGGCCGCCGCTACGATCCCAACTACATGACGCCACCCGACCTGCACGAGCCAGGTCCTGAAACCGCCCCTGTGCCTGTGCGCGGTGTCGCTCGAGACGTTGCTCAATGCGATGTTTGGCGGCGACGCGACTTCGGCGCTTGTCATGCCATTGTCCTAAATGCCTGTGTGCGCCGGAGCCCCGATACCGAGATCACCGCGACGAGCAGGAACAAGATGACTGACAGTGCCGCCCCGAACCCGTACTCGTGTGACACCGCGTTGAAGGCGAGCCGGTAGGTGTAGGTAATGACCAGGTCGGTAGAACCTGCCGTCACAGAGTTGTAGGTGAACGGCCCCCCGCCAGTCAGAAACTGCACCAAGTTGAAGTTGTTGAAGTTGAAGGCGAAAGAAGCGATGAGGAGGGGCTCTACGGTGACTAACAAAAGTGGGAAGGTCACGTGGCGGAAGGCTCTAGCTCCATTGCACCCATCGACTTCGGCTGCCTCGACAAGGTCTGAGGGAATTGACTGAAGGACGCCCATGCTCACAAGGAACATATAAGGGAAGCCAAGCCAAAGATTGGTGACTATCACCACCAACTTGGCGGTCCATGGGTTCTCGAGCCAGCCAACGTGCAGATGGGTGAGGTTGTTGATGAGCCCGAACTGCTTGTTGAACATCGTCGCCCAGACAAGGATGGAGACGAAGGCAGGGACGGCATAGGGAAGGAGGTACACCGCCCTATAAACATTCTGTCCCCGTAGCCTGTGATGGTTCAGGGTTATTGCGAGGAACAGCCCCAGGGCGAAGGTGAGGCCAACCGACAGGAGAGCGAAGACAAACGTCCATCCCAGGATCTTGAGGAACGGATCACGGATCGTCGGGTCGGTGAAGATGCGGGTGTAATTGCTCAGCCCTAGTGATACCTCGAACCCTGTGGCCAGAGGCTGGCCCCCGCCTGTTGCCGGGACGAAGCTGCCATCGACGGCCCGGTAAACGGTCCCTGAAGCACTAATGAGCTCGCCGGTTCGCTGGTCGTAACTCAATGTGGGCTGCTCGACCTGGGCAGTCGTGATGTCTACCGGGCGGACAAACTTCCCATGCCCCACGGGGACCGAGTACTGCTCGAAGCGAACGCCGAGGTTGTTAACTTCGACCGGACCGAGGAACTTCCAGCCCGGCGCCGCGGTAACTTGGCCTGCAGGCGACAAGGTAAGCCCGTGCCTGGGCACAGGGGTGAGCCCGGTGCTGGTCCCTCGGAAGACGGCACCGCGGGGGTCGGTAAGGAAGAAGACAAAGCTCGCGTTGGTGTCGGCGGGGTTACCCTTGGTGGCGACAGCCAAAGAGTAGGTCGGCGCGTTCGCAGAGGCCTGCACAGAGTCAGCGATATTCGCTGCTATGGCCTGCTGCTCGTTAATGAAGTGCCCGTCACCGTAATTGGTCGTCGAAATGTTGATCAAGTAAAGTACTGGGTAAACTTGGAAGACTATCAACAACAGTGTCCCAGGCAATAGGAACTTGAGGTGGAACCGCCGCTTGCCGAGGTAAACCCAAAGAATTAAGACCGTCGCAAGCACGGCCAGGATAAAGGGTAGCCACAGGTGCCTCGAGTAAAGCCGCGGCAAACTAAAGGTGGCAAGAGCGACAACGCCCCCAAGGAGGGCTATCTTTGTCAAGTAGACCGGTAGCGAACGGAAGTCACCCGGTAGGAGAGCTTTCGCGGTCCCACCGGGGCGATCCCGGCCCGGTGGGACCTTACTTATCGGAGCCCGCCCCCTGTGTGCCATCGTGTCCCGCTAGTAAGCGTTATTACTTCTGTGAGGCAATGGCCTTTAGGATCGCCGCCCGTGCCTCGGCCATCTGGGTGGACGGATTTTGGCCGGCGACGATGTTGGCTTCAGCTTGCCCCAGAGGCCCCCAGATCTGGTCCATGGCCGGGATGGATGGCATGGGCTGGCCTAGCTTCCCGGCATCGAAGAACCCCCGCGCCACAGGGCTGGTCTTCAGCTCCTGGTTCAGCACGGACTCTAGAGCGGCTGGCCGGGGTTCTACGGCGAACATGGCGCGCTGGAATGCGGGGCTGGCGACGTCGTCAAGGACAAACTGGTCAGCGAGAGCAGCGTTCTTGGCCTTACTGGAGACCATGAACGACTGGACGCCGAGGAACGGCCGGGCGGGGCCCATCCCTGCGAACCCAGGGATGGCCGACAGTGCGAAAGTGCCCGGGGTTATGCCACCGGCTGAGCCGATCGCCCACGGGCCCGAGACTAGGAACGCGCACTGACCTGAGGCGAAACCGCCGACTGCCTGGGTGTAGCCGATCGAGGTGCTGAAAATCGGTGTGGTGCCCTTCTCGCCGTAGTGGTGGAGGATCTGGGCGAAGCGCATGCTGCCGGCTAGGCCTACGCCGACATTTTTGGGGTTGTAGTCGCCGTTCTTCAACGTGCCGAAGAGGTACCCGCCGCCAGAAGTGTAGAACGGCTCCATGTGGTACGCGTCTCCTGTGGCCCCAACCTGGTCACAAAACGGGTACTTCGCCTTGCCGGCTTTCACCAGAGCCTGCCCCTCGGACACGGCCTGCTGGAACGTTGTTGGTGCCGTGGGAGTGAGCTTGGGATGACGGAACAGGGCAACGTTCTCGATGGCGTACGGTACGCCCCACATCTCGCCCTCGTAAGTGACAGCCCTTAGAGCCGGAGGGTAAAAAAGCTTTTGTTCCATGGTGGGCATGGCTATAGGTGCCAGCGTCCCATTGGCCACAAGGTCGCCGATCCAGTCGTGAGCGCCCACGACTATGTCGGGGCCTTTGCCAGCCTCGGTCGCAGTCGTAAAGTCACCCTCCAAGTTGCCTGAATCGGCAGTCACGGCGACAGTGATCCCATACTGTTTGCCGAACCTTTTGGCGAAGGGCAGAAGGATTTTGGCACGGTCGGCGTCGGCCCAGATGACCAGGTCCGCCTTGGCTCGCACCGGGACGGTAGTAGTTGTCGTAGGCGACGCCGCTGAAGCGGGCCCGCCGGCGAGTGCTCCAGAGATGGTGGCGACAGACACCAAGATGGATGCCGCAGTTGCGGAGCGCGCCGCATGACGTGTTCTCATGGCTTCTCCCTCCTTGGTTCTTACCCCTTGGGTTGAACCACTGTGGTCAACATACCAGAGGCTTGCAAGGATTGCAAGACCCTTGCAAGCCTTGCAAGTGCGCTACCTCGGGAGATGGATAGCAATTTGTGGTGTACTCCACCTCAGGTTGCCTTGCTCGCAAGACGTTGCATCCAGTCTCGCCGGCACGAACGGCTCCCACAGCCGGCGTGTAATGGCGGTGGAACGCCGCTGAGCCGCCGCGGTGGGACCAGATCGCGGTCTCGTATCGCTCGCGAGATGGGTGCCCCGCCCGGGTACCGGGACGGAAGTGAGGTCACTGCGTGACATCGACGAGGTCGTCGTAACCGTCAGTCTTCGAGAGCGCCGCCACTCCACGCGGCGAAGAGCTCGGCGTAGTGGCCGCCGGCTTCCAGGAGCTCGTCATGAGAGCCGACTTCTGCGAGGCCGCCGTCGCGCACGACTGCGACACGGTCGGCTCTTTCGGCCGCATTGAGGCGGTGGGCGACGACAATCACGGTCCGGCCGCTTGCCAGGCGCGCGAGGGCAGCTTCTGCCTGGCGTTCAGTCCCAGGGTCGATGCTAGAAGTTGCCTCGTCCATGATCAGCACCGCCGGCGCAGTCACCGCCGCCCTGGCAAGACTGACGAGCTGGCGTTCGCCCGCCGAAAGGTGGCAGCCCCTCTCTCCGACATCGGTATTTTCCCCCTCGGGAAGCGAGCTCACCCAGTCCCGGAGGCCCAAGCGGGCGATGGCGTCGCGGGCCTCGTCCAGAGTCGCTCCGGGTCGGCCCAAGGTGATGTTCTGAAGCACAGTGCCCCGGAACAGGAAGCCCTCCTGGGGGAGAACGACGATCCGCTCACGGATATGCGAGAGAAGTGCCTCTCGCAGGTCGACGCCGCCGAAACGGACCGATCCCGCCACAGGGTCGTAGAGGCGCCCGGCGAGTTTCGCCAGGGTGGACTTGCCGCCGCCGGTCGGGCCTACGACCGCAAGGCGCTCTCCGGCCTCGATGCGGAGGTCGACACCCTCAAGGACCAGCCTGCCTGCGTCGAGTTGGGCGAGGTAGGCTTCCTTCCCTGGGGCGGTCTTCCCGTCGGGGCCCGGACCATCGCTGGGCCCGTCAGTGCCACCCTGTGGCTCCGCTGGAAGCGGGTAAGCCCGGTAGGCGAAGTGCACGCCGTCCATTTCCAATGCCCCCCTCTCGGGCAGAGGTGTCGGGCGCTCGGGGTCGACCATCGACGAGTTCACCGCCAGTAGGCGCAGCACGGTCGAAAGAGCGGCGCCAGATGACTGCAGGAGGTCGAACAGCGCGGAGAGGCTGGTGATCGCGTTGAAAAGATTGGCCAGGTAAAGGACGAAGGCGGCCACCGTTCCCACGGTTGTCATGTGCTCCGCCACCATCAAGGCTCC
>DASSZK010000045.1:0-17522 GCA_035702845.1 Acidimicrobiales bacterium | reverse complement strand
TAAGGACATTGCTCGCAGCTGGAGCTCTTGCGAGTACGGCAGTACTCGGTACTGGTCTGGCGGCCGGCGCCGGCACGCCCTTCCTGGTAGGCGCCAGCCCTCCGCCGGGCGCCGGTGCCGGCGTAACGGTGTCACCGTCCTTGCCTGATGTGCACCTTGATGACTTCCTACCGTCTGGTTCTAAAGTCACCCGGGCCTTTCCTCTTCAAATGGGCGCCGGCGGCCCCCCTGACCTCGTTGTCACATTCGACCGCGCCAAACCAAGGCGGACGTGGATGGGCCCTGCCAAGGATTTCCTGATCATCACCTGGTCCGCTGCCGCCCATAGGTGGCGCACTTCGTTTGATGGCGGGAGCCCGGCCACGTCGAGCGTCTGGCCTGACCACACGACGAGCGGCCCTATTCCCCAGCAAGCTACCGTGTACAACCTCACCGTGGCACCGATGTCGCCGGCCCCCGGTCGTACAGACCTCGCTTTTTGGGCCTACTTCTCGCCAGGGTTCGACGCATATTCGGTAGCCGGCATTGTCCGCTCGACGGGTGCCGGAGCGGTACTGGCCTATTCCACCTCGGCCGAGGACGACACCGACGTCATGCACCCAAGGGTGGTCGGTCCCAGGGGGCGCCAGGAACTACTGGTCCCAAAGGGCGAACTTACCCTTCAGGACCCCGCTTGTTGCCCAGGCCGTACTTATGTGGAGACAGTCGCATTGGGGCCTCACGGTTACGGCGTGGTGTCCAGCACCGAACCGTGGCTCGGGGTGTTCGTGGACGCTTGGTCTTTGGGTGGCACGGGCAGTACGTCTCCGATAACAGTGGTTGGCGTGGTGCCTGGCAGTCCCGCCCTTGGTGCCCTGAGCAGCGGAGACGTCGTCGAAGCTGTCGAAGGTCCTGGCAGAGGATCTAAACCCAAGCCCCTGCTGGACAGTCTGGCTGATGTGGCTCCGGGCGCGACCGCTCGGCTACGCGTCCAGCGAAACGGGCGTCTGCTGGAGGTCGAAGTGCGAATGGGTGCTATGTCGGGCATGGCGTACCCAGCGGCCGCAGTGGCGACCCCTGGATATTTTGGTGTCGACGACCAGGTCGGCGACCCAAGCCGGCGGCCCAACGGTATGCGCTTCCAGGGGGGAGGCGTCAAAGTGCTCACTGTCGATCCGGCATCGCCCGCGTGGAGGGCGGGCATAAGGCCAGGAGACGCTATTGTATCTATCGGTCAACAAACACTTACCTCGAGTGACGCACTTTTAGAGAGCGTGTTCTTGGCTCGACCAGGTTCAGGGTTGCATGTGGACTATGTCGACACAGCCGGCCAGTACCACAGCGTCACCGTGCTCGTCGGGCGTTTCCCGTCTGGTTACGAGATCGGTCGTGCGGCGGACCCGGTTATTATTGACCCCATAGTGACCGTTATCTGAGACCAGGAGCCGACCACCCGAGAGCAGGTCGAGCGGCGCCGCCTCCTGGGCCAGCACAACGGGGTGGTTAGTCGCCCAGATGGTCGGAGCTGCACAGTACGTCAAAGCACGGCGCGCTCAGCTGCGCCCGCTTCGGTGCGGAGCCAGGCGGGCTCCGCAGTCCTAACCTGGTAACCGAAGCGGAAGCTAGCGCAGCGAGAGCGACCTTACGACGGCATTGGCGGGGCAGGAGGCGGTGCCGTGGGGCCACCGAAGGGTGGTTGCGGGGGTGCGACCGGGGACCATCCTTGCGGCACGGCGCCTTGGGGCTGCATCCCATCCCTTATATCACGCGCGTACTCCGCAATGCGGAAAACCACGGCGATCACCTCGAGGCTCACCCTCGCCATTGCAAGATAGATAATATAGAAGATCGGTACGAAAATAATGCCCAGGATAATGCTGACGCCCCCGCGTGCTATGGCGCCGATCAGAGCTACGACTGCGACAAGGCTAAAAACTACTGTGATGATCACGTAAAGAGTTTTTATGATCTTGGTAGCAATATAGTTTGTAAAGGAAAAGTCGTACAAGCTGCGGAGAAACCCGGCTTCCGGCCTGCTCGGCTGCTGCATCGCACTACCTCCATGTCCAGGGGTTAGGTGCGCAATGGTACCGCCATCGTAGGCGCGTAAGGTGGATACGGCGGGAGGTGGAAATGGTGCTTAGGTCCGGGCGATGGCCGGCGGGCTGCCAGATGCTTGCCTCAACGCCCCGTCAGCACGACGGTTGCCTGCATCAGATTTTTAACGCAGCCCAGATCTGCCGGACGAGCCTGATCGCATGAGCGCCGACGACGATGGAGATAGCCAGTGCAATCGCCGGGTCGAGCCAGAACAGGCCGCCAGTGGCGAAGATAATTGCCCCGGCCACGGCAACCCCTGCGGCCGCGGCGGCGTCGGCGGCTGTGTCGAGCAAAACTGCCCGCACGCTCAACTGTCCGCCTGCATTTGCCGCATCGTTGGTCGCATGGTCTTCGGGCTCAAGGCGGTGGTCGTCGGAGTCGCCGGCGAGCACGATGGCACCAAACAGCATGACTACCGAGGCTATGCCACTTACGACCAGCACGGGGAGGCCTTTTACCCGGCCGGGCCCCGACACCAAGCGGTCGGCGGCGTCGCCCGCCACGAGCAGCGTAAGCGCAAGTAGCCACCCGGCATTCAGCAGAGCGGCGTACCGAGCCGCCCTCGGATGCCCACCGGGCCGCCGTCGTGTTGGCGCTTCAAGGCGGATGGCAAGCAGCGCGACGCCGATGCCTGCAGCGTCGGCGAGATAGTCGGCGCCCTCCGCCCAGACCCCGACAGAATGAGCGCTGAGCCCCACCCCGAGCAAGGCACCGACCATCGCAAGGTTGGCGCCGAGGACCAGCCAAAGCCGGACTGAGCGGCTCACCGGCTCGGGGGGGAGGATCTCCGGGTGGCAAGGCCCATCTGAGGCGCTCGGCGAGCCTGCCGTTGTTCTCGCACGGAGTCGATCATAAGTCTTGCCCAGTGCCGGGCTGCGTCGAAGGCAGATTTGGACATGTGACCGACGAGAGCGGGGCAGGCCCGTGCCCCGGCCAAGTTGGCGCTAAGAGGCGGCCGCCCTCCGAGTCGGCCGTGCCCGCCGACCACCTGTCTCCACAAAAAGCTGTGCGGCGGCCTGTCGAACTCCGAGAGCCCAGGTCGGGTAGGCCTGGACGGTTAGAGCGAGGCGGGCGGGGAGCATGCCGCTACGCATGGCGAGAACGGGGACGGCGATCATTTCTCCCGCCCTTTCTGCGACGACCGTGGCGCCGATAAGGCGTCCCCCGGCCAAGTTGCCGGTCGCAAAGCGTGGACTGGCGATCAGCTTTATGTAGCCATCGGTACGCCCCGCGGTAATAGCCCGGTCGAGCTCCTCAAGGGGCAGCTCTGCAACCCTGGCTCCGGGGACGGCAGCTGCTTGGTCTTCAGTCAGCCCTACCCTCGCCACCTCGGGGCTGGTATAGGTAACGGCCGGAATGGCGTCTTGGCGGAACTTCCTCCAGGCAACCCGGGACAAAGCGTTGTTGGCAGCCACGCGCCCCATCTCGTCAGCAGCGTGCGTGAGCAGAGCGCGGCCCGTGACATCGCCGGCGGCATATATCCCTTTCACCGAAGTCCGCAGGTGGGCATCGGTGGATATGTAGCCACGCTGGTCCAGGCGCACGCCGGCCTGACCGAGATCGAGCGCGGCGGTGACCGCCTTCCTGCCCGCCGCCACCAGGACTTGCTCGATGACGATGCTCGACCCGTCATCGAGGGCCGCCGAGATGCTGCCCGCCGTGCCGGACAGGGACTTGACCTGGCGCCCGGTGCGTACATCGACGCCATCGACGCGAAGAGAGGCTTCCACCACGGCGGACGCTTCCGGCTCCTCATGCGACAGGACCCGTGCAGCTGTTTCCACGATGGTGGTCTTCGTGCCCAGTCGCGCGAAGGCCTGCCCCAGCTCGACTCCAACTGGGCCACCCCCGATGACCAGGAGGGACACCGGCCTTTGCCTAAGTGCGAAGACGGTCTCGTTGGTCAGGACAGGCACATGGCCGATGCCTGCCACAGGAGGTACCAGAGGTTCCGAGCCCGTTGCAATGACGACAGAACCGTAAGCAAGTTCCGAGCCTCCGACCGCGAGGGTGGCGCCATTTTGGAAGTGAGCCACGTCCTGGATCACATCTATGCCCTCGCCGCGAAGGACGGCGGCATCCTCGCCATGTGATATGCGCTCGACCACCGCTCGAACCCGGTCCATGGCAGCGCTGAAGTTGAGCCCGTGATTAGTGGATTCGATCAGGGTCTTGGACGGTACGCAGCCGTAGAAGGTGCAATCGCCGCCGAGCGGCCCGGCACTGACGATGGCGACACTTGCGTTGCGTCGCCGGGCGGTCCGAGCGGCAGACAGGCCGGCCGCACCCCCGCCAATGACCACCAAGTCGTAGCGCATGCCATCTAAACCCGGTCGGCGGCCGGTGCTATTCCAACTTTTTGTCAAGGAGCCGAGCGGAATAGCTCTTTGGTGCAGGCGGGTTTACCGGGTGCGCCGCCGGCGAGTGCCGGTGGACCGGCGCACACATGTGTGACGGACGCAGCTGTGACTGGCACAGGCTGTAGACAAGCGAGGAGTGAGGACATGATCGGTCTATCTTTTCACCGGGGTGAGCCCAACAGTAACAGGAGCACGGGCCGGCTGGCCCTCCTGGGCGCCGCTGCAGGCGTCGTTGCCGGGATGTTTATGGCCATGTTCATGATGATCTGGACAGCCGTGAGCGGCGCCGGGTTTTGGGCGCCCCTCAATGTGGGCGTGGCATCGCTCGCCTTTCGCATCGTGCCGCCGGCATCACTGATGCCCATGATGGCCAAGATGATGCCGGCCCACCCGGTGATGCCGCTGGCGAAAGCGGCCATGGCGGTGCAGTCCGGGCATGCCACTAATGCACAAATTGCGACGTTCATGAAGGCCATGCCTCTGGGGGCGCGCAATATGGTCATGTCGGCTATGCCGGTGCAAGCGGGTCATCTTTTGGTCGGCGCGCTCTTGCACCTGGCGTTCTCCGCCGTCCTTGGCGCGGCGCTCGGCCTGGCGGTTGCTGCATTGGCCCGCCTTGACGTACCCGCAACCGCCGGGAGGGCCATGGTGGTGGCCGGAGCACTGATCGGCTCCGCGGCGCTGTTCATCATCCAAGAGTCGGTCGTTATGCCATCGCTGGATCCCATCATGACGGTCTTGCCTCATGGGGTGTTTTTCCTCGCTCACATTGTGTTCGGTCTTGTGCTCGGAGCGGGTGGCGTCGTGGCCGCCGGCGCCCTGAACGCAGCTGCGCCGCGGTCGGCGAACGGCGGTGAGGCCGTGGTCGGGACTGCGCCGGTGGTCGGTACCCCTTCGTCCTTGAAAACAGCTACAACTGGTAGATGAGGCCTGCGCCCATGGTTGACCTGGCACGGCGCGCGGTGCAGCGCTTGGCTGACGCGGAGCGCCTGACGCGCCCGGTAAGCCAGGAGACCCGAGAGGTCTATGCACGCCGCTGGCAAGAGCTGCCTGAGCGTTCCCGCACGCCGGGTCAGACCATCGGACGCCACGCTGTGGGATGTGAAGGTACTCATGGGGTCTTTCCCCGGTGCAACTTTTCGTGCCAGCCCTGCTACCACTCGGCCGAGGCCAATCGCGTACGAGTCGACGGGCCTCACACCGTGGCTCAGGTCGCTGAGCAGATGGCGTTGCTCCGGCGCCTGCGAGGCCCCCACGGCCACGCCCAGTTGATCGGTGGTGAGGTATCGCTGCTCGACCCCGAGGACCACGCGAGAGCTTTAGCAGTGATGCGCTCGTTCGGGCGTAACCCGATGAGCATGACCCACGGTGACTTCGACTACGACTACCTGCGCAAAGTGTGCGTGGGCAGCGATGGGAAGCCCCGTTTTGGCTACGTGTCGTTTGCCGGCCACTTCGACACCACGATGATCGGGCGCAAGGGCGCGCGCCGTCCCGAGCGCGAGTCGGATCTTCATGCTCACCGCCAGGCGTTTTGCGATATGTTCGCCCGGCTGCACGACGAGTACGGGATCCGCTCGTACCTGGCTCACAACATGACCATCACGCCCGGCAATGTCGAGCAGATCCCCGAGGTCGTCCAGGCCTGTCGCCATATGGGCTTCAAGATGTTCTCTTTCCAGCCGGCGGCCCATGTCGGCAACGAATCCCGCTGGAAGCACGACTACCGCTCGCTCGAGCCCGACGCGGTTTGGTCCCTTATAGAGGAGGGAGCCGGGGCGCGCTTGCCCTGGGAGGTCCTCCAAGTAGGCGACAGCCGGTGCAACCGCACGTCATGGGGTTTCTACGTCGGTGACCAGTGGCACTGCGCGCTAGACGACACGGACCCGCGTGACCTGGCGGCGCGCGATGCGTTTTTCCGGCACCTGGGGGGCGTGCACTTCAACGCCCCGCCTGCCCTGTTGGCGGCGCGGTTGGTGCGTGCCGTTGCTGCTCATCCCGCGACGGTGCCTATCGGCTTGGGATGGCTGCGGCGGGCCGTGCGCCGTGCGGGACTGGTCGACATGCTGGTACACCGGCCTCAGCCGATGACATTCGTCATGCACCGGTTCATGCACGCTTCCGATGTCGCCCCTGCCTGGGATCTCACCCAGCGAGGCGAGCGGTCGAGCGACCCTCGCATCTTGGAGACCCAGGAGCGACTGGCGGCCTGCTCGTACGTCATGGCCCACCCCGAGACCGGCCGGCTCGTCCCTGCATGCGTGCAGCACAGCATCCTCGACCCGCAAGAGAACCGTCAATTGGTCCAGCTGTTGCCACTACCGGTCACCGGCTCCCTGTCGGCCAACCGGCCTGAGCCTGAGGCTGAGGCTGAGGAGTGATCGACGCCTCCTTGCGTCGCTGGACCGGTCCGCCGCTGGAGCGCATGGGCGGGTGCATTGCTCGGGCCGGCGTCGCTCCCGATGTGCTGACGGCACTTGGTTGGGTGGCGGGCGTCGGGGCGTGCATCGCTGCGGCTACCCGGTGGTGGCCGTTGGCGCTCGCCCTGTGGCTTGCCAACCGCGCCTTGGACGGCCTTGACGGCCCGGTGGCGCGGGCAGGGGGAGGGCCCAGCGAGCGCGGTGCGCTGTTCGACATAGTGGCCGACTTCAGTATTTATGGTGGCTTCGTGGTGGCAGTAGGGATCGCCGAGCCGCCGGCCCGATTGGCGTGCCTGGCATTGCTCCTCGCCTACTACGTCTCGGGGAGCGCCTTCCTTGCTCTTTCGTCCTTGTTGGAAAAGCAGCGTGGAGGTGCACAGGCAGGGGGACCGCCTGGGCGCAACTCTGGCCAGGGTGACGAGCGCTCACTGCGCTTTGTAGGTGGCCTTGCCGAGGGGGCAGAGACCATCGCCGTCTATGTCCTTTTTTGTCTACTGCCACGCGACGCCGCTCCGATTGCCTGGGGCTTTAGTGCAGCCGTCGTCATCACCGCGCTACAGCGACTTTGGGTCGGCGCCCGATGGCTGTCGTGGCGGCCCAGCGGCGCGCAATGAAGCTGACGCGTGGAATGCCGCACGGTCCCAGGCGGGTTCCCACGTCGTGACAGCCCGAGCGCCTGAGAGTGGGCGAGCGCCTGAGGGCGCCCCGACAAAGAGCACTGGCCCCGAGGCCGCCCAGGACGGGCGGGCATCGCACGACGACGCTTTTGAGCGGTGGGTACTGCCTGAGCTTCCCACCATGTACAGGGTGGCGTTGGCCATAACCGGCGACAGAGCCGAGGCTGAAGACGTGGTCCAGGACAGCCTCCTACGGGCCTACCGGGCGCTCGACCGTTTTGATGGCACCAGCCCGAGGGCGTGGCTGCTCACCATCGTCCGCAACACCCATATCAACCGCAACCGCCGCCGCCGCCCCATGTTGTTGGGCGACCCGGACGACATAAACCGGCGGGCTCCGAGCGCTCCCGGTGCCGATGCACAAGTGATCGCAGCCGTCTTCGACTCCCGGGTGGAGGCGGCCCTGCAGGCACTGCCTGCCGACCAGCGGTCGGTCATCCAATTGGTGGACGTCGCCGCCCTGTCCTATCAACAGGCGGCCGATGCCCTGGGTGTGCCGGTCGGCACCGTGATGAGCCGGCTGCACCGGGGCCGCAAACGGATCAAAAAAAGCCTGTCCGGCCTCGCCGTGCCGGGCGTCGGGGACGAACCCGGTACCAGGGACCAACCCGGTATAAGGGACCAAATAGAAAGGGGCGATCTGTGAGGTTGCTCGCTCGGCGACAAGCAGAGGCCGGCTGTATGGAAGTGGCCCGGGCACTGCAGTCCTACCTCGACGGGGAGGTTGACCACGACACGGCGCGCCGGGTCGGGGCACATCTGCGTGTGTGCAAGCGCTGCGGTATGAAAGCCGGTACTTACCGGGCGATCAAGGCCTCTCTCGCCCGTACGGGCGACCTCGACGCCCTGACTCGCCGACGCCTGGAGGAATTTGCCCGGCGCGTGCCTGAACAGGCCAAAGGCTGATGAGCATAAATGAGGGAATGCCGGCTTCGTTGGCCCGGGTTACGTACCTGTGACAGCTACCGGCTCATCGCCCATAGTCGTTTACTGGAGGCCCGGGTGCCCCTACTGCGCCGTGTTGCGGCGCCAACTTCGCCGCCTGGGTGTCCAAACGACGGATGTCAACATCTGGGACGACCCGGCGGCTGCCGCTGCCGTGCGCGGCTACGCCGGGGGTAATGAGACGGTGCCGACGGTGGTGGTCGCCGGCACCGCTATGGTCAACCCCCGTGCCGCGCAGGTAATAGATGCTGCCCGCCGGCTCCTGCCTGGAGCGGTTTGCGATGCACTGGTGTCGCCACCATCCTCGGAGAGGTGGCCGTCGAGGGTGCTCGGCGCATTGACCGGCCAACGTAACCGCTCTGCGTTGCGCGCTAAGCGCCGATGAGCAACACCGACGTTGTCGAGGTGGGCATAGCCGGTGCAGATGTCGAGGCCAGCCTGGCGGGGATGGCGCTCGGCCGGCCCCGGCTGCGCTTTGGCCGCACCGTCGCTCTGTCCGTCGGGATCCAGGGGCCAACTGCCGGGGTGATCGTCGGCCCTGCCGTACTGGCCGGCATAGTCGGCGGCTCAGGTGCCCTGGCATACCTTCTGGGCCTTGTGGCCATGGGGTTCGTTGCCTACGCCTTCGTATTGTTTTCCCGCTCGTTCAATTCGGCCGGGTCGGTTTATGCCTATAACGGCGCCGCCCTGGGGCCTTCCTACGGCTTCGTGTCGGCGTGGTCGCTGCTGCTCGTGTACACCTCTTTCGCGGCAGCGGTTTATGCCAGTACGGCGGACATAGCGCAGAGCCTGTTTGCCGCCTGGGGCATCCACTTGTGGTGGGTCTGGTTCGCGCTCGTGGGCTTCGCCCTCACTGTCGTGTTTGCTTACCTGTCCATCGGTCTTTCTTCCGCTGTCATCTTCGCCTGCGAGGGGCTTGCCATCGCCCTTCTCGCCGTGGTCGGCATTGCGGTGGTCGTCTCGGGCGGGGCGCACCATCACCCGGCATTGTCCTTCGCGCCGTTCCACCTGCACGGGATTGCCTTTTCCGTCCTCGGGCTGGGGGTGGTGAACGCCTTCGGTGCCTTCAGCGGTTTCGAGGGTGCTGCCACGCTGGGCGAGGAGGCACGCCGGTCCACCCGCACGATCCCCGCCGCCGTGGCATGGTCGCTCGCCGGCTCAGGCATCGCGTACGTCGTCTTCACCTGGATCGCGGACAACGCTTACGCCAGCCCGGGAGCGCTCGCCGCTGACCCGGCGCCCTTTGTGCACCTGGCGCGGGCACATCTGGGGCCGGCGATGGCCGATGCTGTCAACATCGCCGGTGTCATCAGCGCTTTCGGTGCCCAACTCGCTTGCATCAATGCAGCCAACCGGATCCTGTTCGCCTTGGGGCGCGACCTTACGCGGCCGGCTGGACGAGCCCGGGCGCTACTGACGCTGACCAGTCGACGGCACGGCTCTCCCATCGGTGCTCTCGCCGTTACGGCCGGCGCAAGTATCGCTGCGCTTCTGGCCTTCTCGTTCGAGGCCAGTGCCGTGCGCGCGCTCACCATAATCGTGGAGTTCGGCGCTTACTTGATGATCGTTACATACCTGCTCACGGTCGTCGCTGCTATCGCCTGGGCCTGGAGACGCCAGCGCCGACCGTTGCCTTTGGCCGTGCTGGCCACGGGCTTGGCCGTCCTCGGGTATGTCCTTTATGACACCTTCGTACCGTTGCCCCCCGCCCCGTTCAACTGGGTAATTGTCGCCTCGGCGGCTGCCCTGGCCACCGGCATCGGGATCGCCGCGGCACCTGTTGTACGCCGCCGGCTTCAAGCTTCCTCATTGCTGCGAGCCAGCCGCCTGCAGGTCCGTGGCGCACCGGTGACTGAAACCCTGACCTGACGGCTTGTTAGACTTTTGGATGGCGTCGACAGGGCCTTCGCACCGCAGTCCGGCACACGGGCCAACTGGTCCGCCAAGGGCGGAGTGCGTCGTGTTCGACCTCTTCGGCACGTTGGTGCCGCCATTTGCCAAGCGGGCACACCGGGCGGCGCTCGCAGAGTGTGCTGCGGTGTTGCAGATCGCCCCCGAGCTGTGCGACGCCGGTTGGCGAGGCTCGTACCGAGCTCGCATCGCCGGAGAGTTTTTGTCGGTCGCCGACAATTTTGACTGGATTTGCCGCCAAGGCGGCCAGCCGAGGTCGGCCGATGCCTGCCGGCAGGCCGAGAGCGCCCATGCCGTCTTTACTCGCCGAGCTTTAAGCCCGCTCCCCGGGGTTAGGGCTAGCCTCAGCCGGCTGCGCGACGCAGGGGCCCGCATAGGCTTGCTCACCAATTGCGCCCCTGATGTACCGCTGCTTTTCGCAGGATCGGACCTGGCGAGTTGCTTCGATGCAACGGTGTTCAGCTGTCAGGCCGGCGTGGTAAAGCCGGACAGGGGAAGTTACGAGGCGGTACTGCAGCGACTTGGCGCGTCGCCTTCCGCCGCTATTTTTGTTGGCGACGGCAGCGACTCGGAGCTGACGGGTGCCTCGGCGGTTGGGATGACAGCGGTGCTTGTCACCCCCTGCCTGGAGGACACCTACGACTCTCAGCGCCACGACGTGACGTCGTGGTCGGGCCTTCGCTTCCCGGACGTTTGCCAGGTTGTCGACGCGCTTTTACAACCCGCTCCCTAAGCCCGTCCGCCTCATACTTTTCGGGCCACGAAGACCATTTCCAAGCCTGGACGGTCCGGTGCCTCTCTGACCTCGAGCGGGGTGAAGCCGGCGATCCTCAGGCTGTCCTCCACCTCGGCCCGGTCCCTGAAGCGAAGCACGGAACGGGAGCTGAGGTTCTGGTCCGAGGGCTCAAAACCGTAGTGGTGCCAGAACGAGACAAAAGGCGGCGTGACCTCCTCTAACTCGGTCCATAAGTGCACGTAGCCGCCATCTGGCAAAGTGACGTCCTTTTCCGTCAGCTCCCGCCGCCACCGCTCCCAGGCACGCGCCTCGGGCCGGCGGGTCTCGAAGACCAGGTGGCCGCCCGTGACCAGGTTGGCCCAGGCGGCGTGCAGCGTGGCCAACCACTCGTAGTCGTCCAAGAAGACCTGAGCAACGTTGGCCGTCATCGTCACCAGGTCCACTTCGAAACCGTGGAGCGTGGGTGCATAACCGCAAATCCACCGCACTTGGTCAGCTCCCGGCTTGGCGCAAGCGACGTCCAGCGAAGCCTGAGCCGGATCTATGGCGGTCACTTGAAAGCCGCGTGAGGCCAACAGGCAGGCGAAAGTCCCCGTACCGCAACCTATGTCGAGCACCGAGCGGGCACCGAGCTCCGTCGCCAACGCAAGGTAGTGGTCCAAGTCCGAGCGGTCAGGGTCCACGATGTCGTAGATGGCCGCCAACCGGTGGTCAGCGAAGATCGGGTCGGGTGCCATGCCGCACGGGAGGGTACCGCTTAGAGGACGAGCCTTATTGGTCGACCAGGGACCGGGCCACTTCGACCAGGCCTGGGATGTCGCTTACGGCAGGTGATATTAGCGGTACCCGGCGCAGGACGGCCTTGGGGACAGCGTTGGAAAGTCGCTCCAATTGGGCGTCTTCGCGCTCTGCCACGGCGCGCAGCTGGTTGAGGTTGGCCACCAGCGGTGCCAGTTCCGTAGAGGAAAGCGCCTCTGCGAGGGCCTCGGGGACCGCCCCAAAATGGGGGTAGCACCGGTTCACGACTATCTCGGCCGGCTGGAGGCCCTCGCGGCTGAGGTGGTCAGCGAGGAACACTGCCTCCTCAACGGTGTCACGCCGGGGTGCGCACACGAGCACGAAAGAGGTCTGATCGGAGTGCAACATTTCGTCGGCGCGCTGGGCACGGGCTCGGAAGCCATCCTCCATCCCTTCGAACTCGGTAAAAAACTGCACGGTGTCGCTCACAACCTGGCCGCCGGCCACTTTCGCGATGGTGCGCAGCATCAGTTGCGCCCCGACCTCCAAGGCCCGAAGGCCCATCCGGGTTGGTGTCATCAGGAGGCGGAACACCCGGTTGTCGAGCAAGCGGGTGAGGTGCCGTGGAGCCTCCATGAAATCGAGCGCGTGCTGCGCGGGCGGGGTGTCGATGACTATGTAGTCGTACGCCCCGCTTTCTTGGAGCTCGTAAAGCTTTTCGACCGCCATGTACTCCTGGGTGCCCGACAATGCAGCACTGATGTTGCGGTACACGGGGTTGGCCTTTATGGCCGCCTCCTGCTCGGGGCTGTTGGCGTAGCGCTCGACCAAGTGGTCAAAGGTCCCCTGGGCATCGAGCATCACGGCCCACAGCTCTCCCGCCCACTGTTGGCCCTCGGGCGCGCCGACAAGGTGGGGTTCGTTGCCGACCCCTGTAGTCCCCAGCGCGTCGGCAAGGCGGCGCGCCGGGTCGATCGTCACCACACATGCCCGCCGGCCGGCCTGCGCCGCCCGCAGCGCCAGCGCGGCGGACGTGGTGGTCTTTCCCACCCCGCCGGGGCCCACACACACCACGATCTCAGGCCCGCGGGTCATGCTCTCACCGGTACCCAGTTGCCGACCGCCGTGGCCAGAGCTGCGGTGAGAGTCGCAAGGTGCTCAGGACCGAGGTCGTCGCTGAAGCAAAAGGGCAGCTCCAGCTGGGGCAGCGGGAGCTCGGTCGCGAGTCGCGCCACCTGCTCTGCTTGAGCCGCCTGGATGGAGGAGCGAAGCTCGGCTGCCTCTGCGAGGTCGGCGGCCAACGCTTCGGGCAGTTCGGCTCCGGCCGCGGCCGCGAGGTCGGCGAGGCCTTGGGTGGCCGTGGTGGCGGCTGGGACGCGCAACTGCGGAAGGCGGGCGTTGACCACGACGGCGCAGAGCTTGGCGCCCGTTTTGTCTTCGAGGATCTGGGCCGTCTCGACGGTCTCGCTGACCGGTGTCTCCTCGGGCGTGGTCACCAGCACTACCTGGCAACGGCTTGGGTCGGAAAGCATCTCGACGACCTCACGGGCTTGCGAGCGCACGGGGCCCCCGCCCGCGGCGTCCAACAGCCCGTAGGGGCTCTGGAGGAACTTGACGGCGTGACCGGCGGCGGGAGCGTCCAGGACCACCACGTCCGGAGCGCCCGGCTGCGTGCTGGCCATGGCTCGTTCGAGCTGCTTGATCTTTCCGAGCACCAGCATGTCGGGCATGCCGGGCACAGCGGTGGCCACAATGTCGAGCGCCCCGCTCGACACGAGCTTGCGCGACAGCCGGCGCATGCCGTGCAGGTGCAGGTACTCCACCAGGGCAGTGTCGGGGCGTAGCAACCGGGCGAGGACGTCCCCGGGCCCGACGCCCTCTTCGTCTCGGCTGAGCCCGGGGTTTGTTTGCGGGCCCCGGCGCAGGACGATGCCGTCATAGTCGGGTACCTCGGGCGAGCCGAACAGGCGCGACAGGTACGCCGTTTCAGGGGCGCGACCCTCACCGGGGGCGCCGACCTGGACCACGACCGCACCCAGCCCGACGCCACCGGCAAGGTTGGCCATGACCCCACTGAGGGTGGTCTTGCCTACCCCACCCTTGCCCGTCACGATAAAGACCCGCGACTGCGCGAAAAAGCTACGAACGTCCACTGCTGCTCCTGGAGGCCCCTTGGCCTACGACAGGGGGCAGGTTAGCCCGGTCTGCGGGCAAGGGCGCCCGTAGCCTTGCGCATTCGTCCGGGCGCCCACATTGCCTATTGTCAGGAGCCGTCGCCCCTGTTACCTTCGATCTTGAGGCAAACGGGAATGACGGCTCTTTACTCATCTGAAGACTGGCAGGCCAGTGCCGCCTGCCGGGGTCAATCGGCGGCGATCTTTTTCGCGCCGACGCATTTCGAGCGCAAAGAGGCGCGCGCCTTGCGCGAGCGCCAGGCTAAGGCGGTTTGTGCCGCCTGCCCCGTGCGTGGGGAGTGCCTGCAGTACGCCCTTCGCATCAGGGAGCCCCACGGTATATGGGGCGGCTTGAGCGAGGCCGAGCGTCGCTCTTTGGCCAACTGACGGCTCCTTCTCCAGGGGGCTTCACACCTACTGACCGCCGTGGGTGGTGGCTGGCCCTGGTTTGGCGGGGTCCGCGGCTCAGCTATGGGTCTGGCGGGCCGCCTCGGTCGCCTTGCGCAAGGCTGCCATCGCCCGGGCGTCAGGGAGGTTGGCTGGAGAGCCCCTGCCGATGGGCCGCCTGGTGCGGGCTGTCCGTGAAGTGACCAGCCAGCCGAGCGCGCTTGCGGCCACGCTTTCAGTAAGGGGGTCGAGCAGCCACGCGCCCAGCGGCCAGAGCACCACCCCGACGGCGGCACCGAAGCCGACGCCGGCTGCCACGTCCGAGGGGTAATCGGCCCCGGCGTACACCAGGCAAAACATGAGGGCCAGTGCCACTACGGCGGCGGCGATGACCCAGCGCCAGCGCCGGGCAAGGGCCAGCCCGCAGACGACCGCGCCCGCTATGGCGCAATGCCCGTTGGGCATGGCGTAACCGGTAGCCCGCGGCACGAGTACCTCGACATTGGCGATGACCTGGTAGGGCCGCGGTTGCGCTAGGACAGGGAGCAGGATGAGGTTGAGGCCGAGGGCTATGGCCCCGGCGAGCCCAGCCCAAGCCACGGCAGGTACACGCTCAGGGGCGGTGCGCCGGGCGGACCACAACGCACCCAGGATGATCACCATGAGGGCCAACAGCCCGAAACCGAGACTGGGCGGCAGGCCGTCGACGAAGTCGGTCACCAGCCTGTGCGCCCAGGCGGACTCCCGGGCGATCTGGTTGAGGTCGAGGTACCAGGTCTTGTCCACGTTGCCGTCCCTCCCAGGCCGTGATGCTAATTGGATCGGAGCCGGCTTGCCTTAATGCGGGCCTCTGGACCAGGTTGGCACCGGGCGGGCGGTGTGCGTGCCTGGCTGTTACCGTGAGGCGCGATGTCTACCTCGGCTGGGTCTGCGCTGACGGGCCCCACTTCGCGACCAGGAGTGCTGGCGTGGACCAGCACCGGCACCGGCACCGGCGCCTCCCGGGGAACTATTGGCCTGCTGCACGGGGTCATGTCCTCGGCCGGGTCATGGTGGAAGGTTGGTCCCGCTCTGGCAGAGCGGGGATGGGAAGTGACCGCCGTCGACCTTCCTGGCCACGGAGACGGGGCGTCTATCGCCTCGCCAGTTGACCCGGTGGGCGCACTGGTCAAGGGCACGCTGCCCAACCTGGGTCGCCACCTGGACCTTCTGGTCGGGCACAGCTTGGGGGCGGTTGTGGCCTTAGCCGCCGCCAACCGTGACCCGAGGCTGGCCTCTGCGCTCCTGCTCGAGGATCCCCCTGGTATTAGAGGGATGGACCGCTCCCTTTTCGCCGACGGCGTCGTTGCCCTCCGGGAGGCCGCTCTGGCAGACCGGGATGCCTACTGGCGCCAATCACGCCTGAGCCACCCGCTCTGGCAGGACGCTGACGTAGACCAATCGGTGGCGGCTCTGATCGCCTGCGACGCCGGCGAGGTGGCACGGGCGCTGCGGGGCGGCCTGGACTGGGACCTGTGCGAGCTCATTGCGGGTGTCGATGTCCCCGTCATGGTGGTGCTGGCGCCTGAGGTCGAGGGTGCCATCCCCGTCATCCAGGGATCGGCACTGGTAGGTGAGGAGCGCCGCGCTGTGCGGGCCTTGCTCGGCTCCGAACGCCTCGTTGAGATGGAGGGAGGTCACTCCCTGCACCGGGACCATCCTGAGGAGATGACCGAGATCATTGACCGCTTCGCCGGCGAAGTCACGGGCTCGGCTCGATAGCGGCGGCGCGCCGAAGGTCCGCAGGCGCCCGCGAATTGCCGGTCACTTCAATCTACGGGCACTTGAATCCATTGTCGCTCTTTCGACTACGAGCGAACCCGCTACGGTTTGGCGGCGAACAGCCCGTGACGTTCGGGGCATGAGCGAGGCGGTCGGCGCCTCCTGTTGCAAGGGGGATGGCTACGCCAGGTCACCGGGCCTTGACTGCTCTCGCCGCAACGCGGCCCCTGGCCAGGGGCAGGCCGTCCTTCCGGCCCGTCATAACGCGCGATAGATGCACTTTGCCCTCTCTACCTGAGAGGGGCAACGTGCCTTGAGAGCACGCAGCGCTCCGCGCTTTGCGCATTTTCGCGCGGCTAGCGCGCGATAACTGCCATGTGCCTCCGAGAGTCGCGCGCTCAACGGCAGTTGTCCCGATGTTCAGCACGGGTCAGGTGCACGTCATCGCGCATTTTCCGGTCCCCGCAGCCCCAGCCCCGCCGTTGATCACCGGTCCCCTGTCACCGGTCCCGGATCACCGGTCCCCGATCACCGGTCCCCGATCACCGAGGATGAGCCAGCGAAGCGGTGAAGTCCAGCACGGCTTCGACGACGCGGGCCAAGCCGGCCACGGTCGCTTTGACGTCGCCTGCTACCTCGAGAGAGTGGTCTGCGCCCTCCACGACCAATGAGCGCCAGCCTGCCCGGCGGCCCAGCTGGTCCTGGCGGGCTGGGTGGTGGCTTGGGTCGGCACTGCCGGCAACGACGAGTGAGGGCCAGGACTTGGATGCCAGGGCGGCGTAAAAGGGGTCCTCACTGATGAGTGGAGTGACCCAGACGGCGGCGGTCCGGCCAGAGGCTGTGCTGCGCGCAAGCACGCCAGGGTCGAGTTGGCCCAGGGCGGCGGCCCGAGGGACTTGGCCAGGAAGGTCACGGACGAAGGTCGCTGCTCCTCCAAGGCGCGCCGGATCTGGTCTTCGCAAGCACGGTAGACAGGCCCCCATGCCCTGCGGTCGGCCGAAAGGCCGGCGGGGTAGCTGACGGCGACCGCCTCGCCACCCGCCTGGAGGAGGGCGAGCTGGGGAAGCCTCAGCGCGGGGCGCTCGGCACTATAGGCCCGCCCCGGGAGCACTATCACCAGGTGCGATGTAGCCACGGTGGCGAAGGATAGTGCCAGCTCGGGCGGTCCAGGTCAGCCCTCGACATCCGCCGCCTTTTGCTGCATCAACGACCACAACTGTTCCAGGTGGCGCAGCTCGGTCCCCTCTGCCCCGACAGACACTCGCACGAGCCAACCGTCGTCCAGCTGTGCCGGCGTGATATGCGCCCGGCCAGAAGAGTTAACTGCCTCGCAC
>DASSZK010000037.1:0-10293 GCA_035702845.1 Acidimicrobiales bacterium | reverse complement strand
TCAGCCGCCCACGCCTCCCTGGTCGACGGCGCGAGGTTGGCTGAAGGTGCCTTGCGCGCGTTCCGGCACAATAGGCCGAACAGCTTGCACCGCGGGCTGCGGACGTGGCGCTCCCAGCCCGGCAACGGCGGCGTGCTCGTGGCCGTGGACGGCATTTATTCGATGGAGGGTGACTGGGCCCCTCTGGAAGAGATAAGGGCTTTGTGCGACAGGTACGAAGCCCGTTTGCTCGTGGACGAGGCGCACGCCCTGGGCGTTGTTGGCCCGGAGGGTGCGGGCACGGCCGCAGCCACCGGTACCCGCGCCGACCTGATCATGGGGACGTTTTCGAAATCGCTTGCAAGCTGCGGGGGTTTCATCGCGGGCCCCGCTCAGGTGATCGACTACCTACGCCTGTTCTGCCGACCCATTCTGTTCACAGCGTCCAACGTCCCGGCCTCTGTGGCGGCGGCGCTGGAGGCAGCGCGGATCGCACGGAGCGAAGATTGGCGGCGCGAAAAGGTCATCTCTTTGGCCCAACGTTTGCGCTCGGGTCTGGCAGAGCTCGGTTACGACGTCGGCCCTGCGGCCCACAGCTGCATCGTCCCCGTGCGGGGCGACGACCTTTTGGGGACCGGGCTTTTGTGGCGGGCTCTCATGGACCGGGGCGTCTATACAAACTGCTCGATGCCCCCGGCGGCCCAGCGACCCATGTTGCGCACATCGGTTATGGCCACCCATACCGAGGCTGATGTCGACCAGGCATTGGCCGCGTTCGCAGAGATAGCCGACCGCGGGGTAGTCGAAGCTGCCCGCGAAAGGCTCGTCGGATCTTCGGAACTGCAGTTCGACGGGAGCGCCGGCTGATCGCAGCGCCGGTAGTACTCGGCGGCCCGGCCCCTGCGGTCGAATTGCCGCCCGGTCTGGTCGTGGGCATAACCGGCGCGACCGGCCACATCGGTGGGGTGCTGTTGCGGGCGCTACTTGCCAGCGAGGTGGCTGAGGTCAGATCCGTCGCCAGGCGCGCTTTGGCTCCCGAGCTCGGTCCGGGGGATGGGCCACGACTTCTCCATGTCCAAGCCGACGTGCGTAGTGAACGAGCCCGGCAGTCACTGCAAGGTGCGGACCTCGTGTTCCACCTGGCGGCGGCGGTGTGGCAGCGACCGGGTAGGGCAGGGCTGGCGGACATGCGCGACATCAACGTCGAGGGCACACGCAACGTCCTTGCTTCGCGCCCGCCCGCGGTGGTCTTCGCTTCGTCGGCTTCGGTCTATGGAGCCTGGCCGGACAACCCGGTACCCATGGACGAGCGCTGGTCTCCCCGGCCCAATCCCCAATGCCCGTACGCGTCGCAGAAGCTGGCAGGCGAGTATCTCGCCATGAGGTCGCAAAGCCGCTCACCCGTGCGCTGCGCCATTGCTCGGCTGGCGGCGGTGCTGGGGCCCCACGCCGACTCCCGCGTCCTGGCCGGGGTGCGGGCCATGCGTCTAGGAGTGCCAGCGGTAAGGGGCCGGCGCCAAGCTCTCCAGTGGGCCCACGAGCAAGACGCGGTCAATGCGCTGATGCGGCTCGGGCAAGCTCTGGTGGGAGATGCCCCTGGCGTCAGCGGCGAGGTGTTCAACGTGTCCACGACTGATTGGCTCGATGAGGTCGACGTCGGGCGCCTGGCAGGCGGCCGTGTACTGGCGCTACCGAGGCGCCTTATTATGGGAGCGGCGCAAATTGGTTACCGCTGCCGGCTGAGCCCTTTCGGTGCGGACCGTGCCGTGTTCCTCGACGGCCCCTTGGCGGTGAGCTCCGCCAAGTTCCTACAGCGTCTGGGGTGGTCGGCGCGCTGGACTTCACAGGAGGTCTTGGGGGCGGCTATGGCCGGCGAATGGGCGGGGAGGGCCAGCAGGAACCGCGTGACAACGAGCTAGAGGGGGACCTCGTAAACGCGCCACATCTTGTAGCGGGTGGCCCCGAGGTCCTCCAACTGGCTATTGATCCGGTGATTGGTGGCCAGGGTCCACGATGCCTCGGCCGTTTCCACGCCATCGTCATAGAGGCGGCTCACGATCTCCCCGTACAAAAGAGGGCCTAGGCCCATGGACTGGGCTTCGGGCACCACGCCGAGGGCTATCACCCGCACATGCTTGCCCTTACGGGTGGCGGTCAGCAGCCGGGCCCAGGTGACAGGCAACAGGCGTCCGCTGCGAGCGCGAAGCAGTACCCGGTTGACATCCGGTACGGCTAAGCAAACCCCTATAGGCTCGCCATCTTTTTCCAAAGCGAATGCCCAACGTGGGTTGATCACGGGTTTTAGCGCCTTGGCGAGGTGCCGCACCTCGGCCTCGGGCATAGGTGCGAAGCCCCAGTTGTGTTGCCAGGTACGGTTGTACAGCGCGAAGAACCGCCCTACGTCGGCGTCGTAGTCCGCCATGTCAAGCTGGCGGGCCCGCACCTCAGACCTTTGTTTCAGGCGCTGGAGCAACTTGCGCTGCCGGTCCGAGAGAGCCGTCCTGTCCCGCTCGAACAACCACCCGTAGAGATCCATCGCCGGTGCCCACCCCCATGAGGTCCACAGGGCCTCGTAATAAGGTGGGTTCTCAAGCGTGAGCATGGTCGCCGGCCTGTCAAAGCCATCGACCAGAAGTCCTATCTCGTCGTTGGTCGTGAAGTTCCCCGGGCCGACAGCCTTCTGCGCCCCTTGCCGCCTGCACCAGTCGGTGGCTACTTCGAAAAGCGAACCGGCGACTTCTTTGTCATCGACAGAGTCGAAGAAGCCAACCCATCCCCACTTCTCACCGTGTAGCTCGTCGAACTGGGAGTCTGTGCAGGCCGCTATCCTGCCGACCACCGTGCCTGCCCGGTGCGCGGTCCACATAGCCCAGTGTTGGTGCTGCGCTGCGGGGTGGCGCTTGGACAAGCGGTCGTAGACGGCATACCGCAGTGGAGGGACCCAGCTTGGGTCGTGCCCGTGGAGCCGGAACGGAAGATCGACGAACGCCTTCTTTGCAAGTGCGGCGCCGGCAGGCCTGATCTCGGTGCCCCCCATTGGCGGCCTAGCTGCGTCGGTGGCTGCCGACGACGTCAGGTGACTGAACGTCTGGCCGTGCCTGGCGAGAAGGCGAGATGACGATCGTGTGGGTGTCCCCATCGTCTTGCTCTGCGCCGTCGGGCCTCGCATGGGCGTCGTCGGTGCGCAGGCGCGTGGCCTTCTTGCCGTTTATCGTTACCTGCTCCGTAGTGAGCGGTGGATCGAGGTCTTGCAAACCGGCAACCGCCAAAGAGCGAGCGTCGAGCTCTATGACTTTGGCGTGGAGCAGTTCGCGCATAGCCCGGCACACCTCGAAGTCGCTGAGGTTCAGGGCCCTGCCTATCGAGCGCAGGTTGCGCCGGCCGTCCACTGCTGTGAGCACCCGCCACTGGTCCCTGTCCAGGGTCACCTCACCGGGATCCAGCTCAGTAACGAGACGCGGCTGCAGGTCGAGGCTCGGGATGAGCGCTTGGAGCTCCTGCCACTCGACGAGGCGCTGGCGGGCGTGGCCGAGAGCGTCGTCAACGCGTATAGCTGAGCTCACGGCTTGCGTGTTGGAGCCGGCAGCAGACGGGTGGAACTCGAAGGTGCCACGGTCGGTGCCTAGCAGCTCGAAGCAGATCTCCTGGACACGCTGAGGAACGTCGCCTGTCACGGCAGCTGCCTGGTGCTCGGACTGGTCCGCGCCGATAAGCAACCCATCCGCCAGGAAGAGGTTGGCGGCGAACGACCGGCTGCGAACATGCAGGCGGCCCGTCATCTTGCGCGACGCCAGCAGTTCGAGCACGGACGTGAAATCGAGTACGTCAAAAGTCCCTTGAAGAGGCATCCCGACCCATTCTGCCAGTTGGGCCTAGTGAACGCGCGCAACCCCCGCTCTTGGGCCCCGGAAAAACGCCCAGGCTGGGACCTCGCAATCTCAGGGGCGAGAAATGGTGGCCGATGTCACTGCCCAGCCGGCGCCTGCAGAGCTGACGGTGAGCTCCAGGGCAGACTGCCCCGTGCCGAGGCGGATGTCGCAAAAGCTCGGAGCGGCTCCCACTGGCGTGCTGCAACCACGAAAGTCCACGCCGCCGGGGGGGTAGGGGACTCGACCGAGCAGGGAGCGAACCTGGGGGCTCGCCGCTCCGGCTTGGGAGGCCAGGTACTTCTCCTGCCAGGCCCCAAGGAGGGCGTATGTGGCGTCGGTCGGGCTATTCGCGGGGGACGTGGGCGCCCACGTCGTGGTCGGGTGCGCTTGACGAGAGCTATCGAGGGTCGTGGTGGTGGTCCCTGTGGTTGCCGGGGCCCCAGAGGTGCCAGTTGAGCCTGAGGTCCCAGTTGACCCAGGGCTGCCAGCCGACTGTCCAGGGAGCCGGGAAGTCATGGTCGTGGCTCTCCCACCCGTGCCACCGCATGCAGTCGCCACCACAGAGATCAGGGCAACGCAGGTCAGGGCAACGGTAGAGACCGGGTAAGGGGCGCGTGCTCGCTTCCCGGCTGCCGAGCGCGTTGGCCGTTGTCCCGGCCGGTTGCCTGCCGGGGCGCCACGCTGGGATGTAGCACCCGGGGCCGCCATCCCTGCGATGATCGCAGATGTCGGGTATGCATGGCAGGCAGGCCAGGAGGGACTCGCGTGGTATCGGACGTGGTAGCGGCAAGCGGCGGCGATCACGTTGTGTTCGTGCTACTTGTCCTGGTGCATGCCGCGACAGCCCTCGTAGGTTTTGGCAGCGTCGGCTTCGCCGGTACCTATGCCAGCCGCGCAGCCAGGATGGCATCAGCTCCGGAGTGGTGGCCGGCGGTGAGCGTGGCTGTACAGCGCCAGGAGGGCGTGGACGCCCGGGGGAGTGCTCCCGGGCAGAGGTCCAAGCTCCCCGTGGTCCCTGTGGTCCCTGTGGTCCCCGTGGTCGCGGTGAGCGCCGACGCTGAAGTGGCTCGGAAGGTCGACAGCGACGGAAGGGTCGATGGGGACGGCGAGACGGCTCCAGGCGAGACGGCTCCGGGCGAGGTGAAGGTGCAAAAGGTCCCGGGGGTGGAGGAGGATCCCGAAGTAGAGGAGCTGATGCGCTACTTCCAGCGACCCGCCCGCTTCTGGCCCGCTGTGGTCATCGTTCCCGTCTTCGGCCTGCTGGCTTTGTGGGCTCAGCCGGCAGGCAAGGGTCTGACGCAGCTGTGGGCGGTGGCCGGTCTTCTCGTATGGGTTGTGGCTGTGCTCGTTGTCGTAGTCGGCGTCGTGCCTGGCCTGCGCCAGATGACAGCGTTGTTCGATTTTTACGGGCGCTCGTCGCTCGAGCGAGCAGTGGGGGACCCATCCGGCCCCGCTGGGACCGCCTGGCGGGCGCGCCTGGGCCGCGCAGGGGCGCGAGCCAGCCGCGGAGCGGCGGTTTGTGATGTGCTCTTTTTCGTGGCTCTGGCCTTCATGATCTGGCAACCGTAAGCCCTGGCTGCATGCCCCAAGCCCCTGGCTGCACACACTGAGCGCCTGCCTGCACACACTGAGCCCCGGCCACACGCCGCCAGCACGGCGCAAGGGCCGTTTGCTAGGACGGCGTAATATTTACGGGGGCAATAGTTGGTTACCGCAGTTATATTGGGTCTTTTCAAATTCGTTGCGGCGTTGTAGCATATTCAGGTAATGGCTCTTTTGGCGCCCGGCAGCAACGGGCCGCAGCGTAATGACGGGTTCGCTCGAAGTGGCCCGGCGTACCCGGGAGATATGGCCGGCGCCCCAGAAGCGGTACCCGCCAGCTTCCGGCTCGTACCAGCGGCTTCGTCGGCGGGGACGCCCTCCCCCAGCTCCGGTCGCCGCCGGGGGCGCCCGGGGGGCGCACGGGCAAATGCGCAGGCGCGCCGGCCTCTCGGTGACTTCCCCCTCGAAGAGGTCCTTGCCGACTACCAGCGAGCGCTCGTGTCGCGTTGCTTGGACGACCGAGAAATTACGCTACAAAAACAGAGCCGCGGCTTTTTCCACATTTCGGGAGCGGGCCATGAGGCCCTCGGGCTCGGTTTGGCCCGCTCGCTCAGGCCAGCTCACGATTGGTTCTTCCCCTACTACCGAGACCGGGCGCTGGTCCTGGCGCTGGGAGTCAGCCCTACCGAGATGCTCCTGCAGGCGGTGGGGGCCGTCAGCGACCCCAGTTCCGGGGGGCGCCAGATGCCCTCGCATTTCGGTGCACGCCGGCTCAACATCGTTACGCAGTCCAGCCCCACCGGGTCCCAGTGCCTGCCTGCGATCGGCTGCGCCGAGGCAGGGCGGTACATCTGGCACCACGACGACGAAGATCTCGGGACGGCGCGAGCTCACGGGGACGAGGTCACCTACGTCTCGCTCGGCGAGGGCGCCACGTCGCAGGGCGAGTTCTGGGAAAGCCTCAATACGGCGTGCACGCTGCGCCTACCGGTGCTCTTCGTAGTGGCTGACAACGGCTACGCCATCTCAGTCCCGGTGTCGCAGCAATCGCCCGCACCGATCTCTGACCTGGTCAGCTCCTTCCCGGGTCTGAGCGTGCACCGCTTGGACGGCCGCGACTACTTCCAGGTCCGAGACAAGGTCCCCGGTATTGTCGCCGGTGTACGCGCCGGGCAGGGGCCTGCACTTGTCCATGCCACGGTGACGCGCCCGTATTCTCACTCGTCGGCTGACACTCAAGCCAAGTACCGGCCCAAGGCGGAGCTCGACGACGAAGTTTTGAACGACCCGATCGCCATGCTGGAGCGCAACCTGCGTGAAAGCGGTGCGGTCAGCGCGGACGATCTTGAGCAGATGCGCCTGGAGGCCCGGCGGTTGGTTTCGGAGGCAGCCAAGGAGGCCCTGGCGGCGCCGCGACCGGACCCGGCGAGCATCCGAGAACATGTCTGGGCACTCCCGGCAGTCGACGAGGCAGCTATGTCCTCCGCCGCGGCTGCTGGCAGTAGCGGTGACCAGGACCGGCCCCGGGTCGCCTTGGGTGAGGCGGTGCGCCTGGCCCTTCACGAAGTCATGGAGTCGGATCCCCGGGTCAGGGTATTCGGCGAGGACGTGGCCGACGCGCCCCCCGACCTGATCGACGAGCTGGAGGGCAAGGGTGGTGTCTTCGGCACGACATTCGGTCTCCAGCGCAAGTTCGGTCCGGACCGCTGCTACAACACTCCGCTGGCCGAAGCCAACATCGTCGGCCGGGCAGTGGGCCAAGCAATGCGGGGGCTGCGTCCTATTCCTGAGGTCCAGTTCTTCGACTACATCTGGACAGCGATGCAGCAGCTGAAGAGCGAGGCTGCAACCGTCCGGTGGCGCTCAGCTGGTGAGTGGTCATGCCCGATGGTCCTCCGGGTCCCCATCGGTGGTTACCTGGCGGGCGGCGCGATATGGCATTCGCAGTCAGGAGTGTCGATCTTCGCTCATGTCCCCGGACTGGTGATCGTTATGCCCTCGACGGCACAGGACGCCGTTGGGCTGCTGCGTACGGCGGTGGCGGGCGAGGACCCGGTGCTGTTCCTGGAGCACAAGCACCTCCTGCGCCAGCGCTATACGGAGTCGCGGTACCCGGCGAGCGGTTTCCGCCTGCCCTTCGGCAAGGGCAACGTCGTCATGGGCGGCGAGGATTTGACGATCGTTACCTATGGGGCGACCGTCGAGCGGTCCGTGCGTGCCGCCCAGCGGTCCCAAGCGAGCGCGGAGGTTATCGACCTACGAAGCTTGGCGCCTTGGGACAAGGATCTCGTAGCCGAGTCGGTGGCCCGGACGGGGCGGCTCTTGGTGGTAACGGAGGACAACCTGACGTGTGGGTTCGGTGCCGAAGTTGCGAGCTGGGTTGGCGAGCACTGCTTTGCCGATCTGGACGCACCCGTATCACGAGTGGCTGCCGCGGACACGCACGTTGCCTACGAGCCGACGCTCGAGCGGGCCACGCTCCCGCAGGTGGAAGACATTGAGGCGGCCATAGCGCGCCTCGGCGAGTACTGACAGCGCGCCTCGGCCGGTACCACCTGGCCGGTACTACCTGGCAGTACGCGGTGCCGTCAGCTACACGCGGTGCCGTCAGGTACTCGCGCCAGAGATGACCCGGTGGACGAAGGCGAGCTTGTCGATCACGGCGGGGCGTAGGTCGAACGGGTAGAGATCGTCCTTTCCCAGTGACCGGTTGAGGGCGTTCAAGGCCAGTGTCAGCGGACGCCAGTCGGCCATGACGGCATCGAAGCCCTCCAGCGTTGCGGTCTCCTCGCTCGGGGCGCTGGCCAGTGCCGGGTCCCGCCGTCCGGTGCGGTCGTCCACAGGGCCTCCTACGAAGACCCCGAACGAGGCGGCGGTTTGCACAGCGTCCCAGATGTGCAGGTAATGGGCGAAGGTCTCCGCCCAGTCCTCCAAGGGGTGCATGGAGGCGTATGCACTCACGAAGGTTTCGCGCCAGTCGTCGCGCGTCTCGCCCGAGTAGTGGGCGTTGCGGGCGGCGTCGTAGTCCGAGCCGTACTCGCCAAAAAGCTGCCTCGCGCCCTCCCGTAAGTGCTCTCCGGCTCCTCCTGGAGCGGTTGCGACCAGGACCAGCCAGTAGTAGTGACCGATCTCATGACGGAAATGTCCGAGAATAGTACGATATGGCTCCCCGAACTGCGCCCGGGTCTGTTCGCGGAATACGTCGTCTGTCTCGTTGAGGTCCAAAGTGATCACGCCGCGAGCGTGCCCGGTAACGACGTGCCGGTCGCTGGCGAGTAATTCGAAACAAAGCCCCATATCGGGATCTTCGTGTTTTGAACGCACAGGGAGGCCTAATTGGAGCAATTGGTACACGAGCCGGCGCTTGGAAGCCTCTGCTTTCGAAAACGCTTGGCAGTACTCATGGCGCTTAAGAGGCGGCCGGTTCGCGGTGAGGGCGCAAGAGATGCAACTGCTCCCTGCTTGATCGGCAGGCACGAGCCAATTGCAACCCGTTAATTTCGCCTGGGAGCAGGCGGACCACTGCGTGCTTGCGGAGCCTTCGTAGGCGCACAGGGAGCCGCCGGACCAGCGCAAGGTTTCCAATGTGCAGCTTTGAGGGTCAAAACCGACGTCTGCATGGCAATGGGCGCAGAACTGGTTCTCGAAGGGCACAAGTTCACGGCAGCGCTTACACACAAAAGCTCGCATATATGACCGTCCTCAAGCTTACCGGTAGAACGAAGGTGCCTGTCGTAGGCACCGTGCCCAATTGCGGTCTTTCGGGGGGCGAGGTCAAGGACCGGGCCATCTCCACATAGCGGGGGAGCCAGTCGGGCACTTGCGGCACCCCGTTGGGCAACGGGCGACCGTGGGCAACCGGTGACCGTGGGCAACCGGCGACCGTGGGCAACCGGCGACCGTGGGTAACCTGCGACCGTGAGCGGCACTTGGCGAAGGTGAGCTTTGCCTGGGACGCTATCGAGGGCCTTACAGCTAGAGTCGGCTGAGAGATGGCTCGAGTCGCGTGGTCGCTGGTGCGCCTCGTGGTGGTGCTGGCCGTTGGGGGAGCGCTCCTGGCGGCCGGCTTGGTGGCTGTCGTGGTTTCCGGTGACCGGATGGTCAACACGGTGGCGACGGCCAAAGAGATCCAGCTCGCCAACCTTGTATCGCAGGCCGAGGTGCCATCGGTCATCTACGCCGCCGACGGTTCTGTGCTCGCGACGCTGCGGTCGTCGAAGAACCGCCAGCCCGTACCGCTGTCGGAGATCTCGCCGACGCTGGTGAGCGCTGTGCTCGACACGGAAGACCACGCCTTTTGGGTGCACGGGGGGTTGGACGTCAAGTCCACGGCCAGGGCGCTCCTCGCTGACGTCAACGCAGGGTCGGCGGTGCAAGGTGGGTCGACCATCGCCCAACAATTGGTGAAGAACACCTATCTCACCGACCAAAAGACCATCACCCGCAAGATCCGCGAGGCTGTGCTCGCTGCCCGCCTGGAACAGCGGTATACAAAGGCGGAGATCCTTGACGCGTACCTCAACACTGTGTACCTGGGCAACGGGGCCTACGGAGCTGAGGCCGCCGCGAAGGAGTACTTCGGTGAAGATGCCTCGAAGCTGGATGTCGCCCAGTCGGCTCTGCTTGCAGGCCTTATACAGGCGCCAAGCGGCTACGACCCCATAACCAACCCAGTGGGCGCCCGGATCCGCCGCAGCGAGGTCCTGGCCCGTATGGTCTATTACCGCTCGATATCACCGGCTGCGGCCGCGGCGGCCAACGCGACCCCGCTGCCGACGGCCGTGCACGACCCGCCGGGAGTTTCCTACACCACCTACGGGTGGTACGTGCAGGCGGTCGTCAACGAATTGCTGGACAACCCCGTTCTAGGTGCGACGACGGACGAGCGCGTCAGTGCGCTGTT
>DASSZK010000153.1:0-4475 GCA_035702845.1 Acidimicrobiales bacterium | reverse complement strand
CTGGACCTGTCGCGGGTGGGGATCGAAGGTTGGTCCTTTGGAGGCTACCTCGCCGCTCTGGCCGTCCTGGAGAGGCCCGATGTCTTCCATGCTGCGGTGGCGGGAGCACCGGTCACTGACTGGCGCCTGTACGACACGTACTACACCGAGCGTTTTCTCGGTCGTCCCCAGGACGAGCCCGAGGTGTACCGCAACACCTCCCTGGTGGATAAGGCGCCGCGGCTTCAGCGCCCGCTGATGCTGGTCCATGGGCTGGCCGACGACAACGTCTACGCCGTGCACACCCTGGAGCTGTCTGGTGCCCTTTTTGTCGCCGGGCGCCCCCATACCGTCCTACCGCTGCCCGGGGTCACCCATATCGCCGCCCGCGAAGGTGTGGCGGAGAGGCTGCTGCTGAACGGCGTGGAGTTCTTGCGCCGCGAGCTTGCCTCTCCTGCGCCCCTAGCCCCTCTCGGCTGAGGCGGCCTCTGCACTCAGGCGGGTTCGCTAAGGGCGCCTGGCAGCTCCGAAGACCGTTGCCCGGAGCGCCGCAAGTCCTTGCGCTCCTCCTCGGACATCCCGCCAAAGACGCCGTAGAGCATATTGCCGGCCAGGGCGTAATCGAGGCAGGTGCTGCGCACAAGGCACGCACGGCATACAGCTTTGGCCTGGTTGGCCTGAGCCTGGGCGTCTTCCCCGTGCCCTATCGGGAAAAACAGGTCGGTCGGCATGTCCCGGCAAGCTGCGTCGAGCTGCCATGCCGGCGCCTCGAGCGTCTCCCGCTCGTCTGGCGTCCCCAGCACTGGCATGTGTGCCCGCAGGGATGAGCCAGGTGCGAACGCTCGCTCTGTGGTCCCAGATGCAAGGGGCCGCAAGCGCGAGGCGTCGAAGGGAGCGGCCGGAGCCGGTTGCCGGGGTTGGGGAACAAACACGTGGTCACTACCTAACTGACTGGCACTAGGGGTTTTGCTGGCACTGGGACTGCCGGAAGGCAGGGTCGAGCGGGATGGGGCCAAACTGCTAACACGTTGGCGCTGTGAGGCGAGGAAGGGGATCGTCGAGCCGGCACGTCGACCGGGGAGCGGGTGAAGTGGATCTGAGCCGGGAGCTACCCGCCGTTGCGGGGGCCCAAACATTCGCGTGCAGACCCGGCCCCGAGTAGAAGTTGCCGGGCGCCGTTTGTGCGATCGCCGGATCGGCGCTATCGTTAGCAGTCGTCCGGTGCGAGTGCTAACGGACCGCCCGAGTGCCAACCCGTCGGTAGGCACGAGGCGACAGAGCCTGACAACCGACAAACTTCTCAGTTCAACTACGGAGGCGACGACATCATGACCTTGCAGCCACTCGACGATCGAATCGTTGTCCGCCCCAACGAGGCGGAAGAGAGGACGGCGTCGGGCCTCGTCATCCCCGACACCGCCAAGGAGAAGCCCCAGCAGGGCGAAGTCCTCGCTGTGGGCCCGGGCCGGCGTGCTGACAGCACCGGCGAGCTGATCCCGCTCGACATCAAGGTGGGCGACATCGTCCTGTACTCCAAGTACGGGGGCACCGAGGTCACCGCCGACGGCGAGGACCTGCTCGTCCTGAACAGCCGCGACGTCTTGGCGAAGGTGGCCAAGTAGTGGCAAAACAGCTCGAGTTCAACGAGAAGGCCCGGCGTGGCCTTGAAGCCGGCGTCAACAAGCTCGCCGACGCAGTAAAGGTGACATTGGGCCCCAAGGGGCGCAACGTCGTCATCGCCAAGAAGTGGGGCGCCCCCACGATCACCAATGACGGTGTGACCATCGCCAAGGAGATCGAGCTGGAGGACCACTTCGAGAACATGGGTGCCCAGCTCGTCAAAGAGGTGGCCACCAAGACCAACGACGTAGCCGGCGACGGCACCACCACCGCCACCGTGCTGGCCCAGGCGCTTGTGCGCGAAGGCTTGCGCAATGTGGCAGCGGGCGCCAACCCGATCGCTCTCAAGCGAGGCATAGAAAAGGCTGTCGCTGCCGCCGTCCAGTCCATCCGCGCCCTTGCCAAGGACGTCGATGACAAGGCGGAGATCGCACAGGTCGCGGCTATCTCGGCTGCAGACCCCTCGATCGGCGAGGTCATCTCAGAGGCCATCGACAAGGTGGGCAAAGACGGCGTCGTGACCGTCGAGGAGTCGAACACCTTCGGGGTCGAGCTCGAGTTCACCGAGGGCATGCAGTTCGACAAGGGCTACGTTTCGCCCTATTTCGTGACCGACCAGGACCGCCAGGAGGCGGTGCTCGAGGACCCCTACATCCTCATCGCCAACCAGAAGGTCAGCTCGGCTCACGATCTCATCGCCGTTCTCGAGCGGGTCATGCAGGCCGGCCGGCCGTTGCTGATCATCGCCGAGGACGTGGACGGCGAAGCGCTCGCCACCTTGATCGTGAACAAGCTCCGTGGCACCTTCGCCAGCACCGCTGTCAAGGCACCAGGCTTCGGTGACCGCCGCAAGGCAATGCTCGCCGACATCGCCATCCTCACGGGGGGCCAGGTCATCTCCGAAGAAGTTGGCCTCAAGCTCGAGAACACGGACCTGTCCCTACTGGGACGAGCCCGCAAGGTGGTCGTCACCAAGGACAACACCACAATCGTCGAGGGTGCTGGTACTGAGGCCGAAGTCAAGGCCCGCGTGGCCCAGATCAAGCGCGAGATCGAAGAGACCGACTCCGACTGGGACCGCGAGAAGTTGCAGGAGCGCCTGGCCAAGTTGGCCGGCGGTGTCGCCGTCGTGCGCGTCGGTGCGGCAACCGAGGTGGAGCTCAAAGAGAAGAAGCACCGGATCGAAGATGCCGTGTCCGCCACCAAAGCAGCCATCGAAGAGGGCATCGTCCCCGGCGGTGGCCTGGCCCTGCTGCGCAGCCGCCAGGCGGTCGACAGCTTGGTCAAGACCCTCGACGGCGACGAGGCGACCGGTGCACGCATCGTGCGCAAGGCGCTCGAGGAGCCCATTCGCTGGATCGCCACCAACGCCGGGCTCGAGGGCGCCGTCGTGATCGAGCAAGCCGAGCGCGAGACCGGTTCTGTCGGCCTCAACGCCGCCACCGGTGTGTTCGAGGACCTGCTCAAGGCCGGCGTCATCGACCCCGCCAAGGTGACCCGCTCTGCACTGCAAAACGCAGCGTCGGTCGCCGCCCTGCTCCTCACCACTGAGGCGACCGTGGCCGACAAGCCCGAGGATGACAAGGCTCCGGCAGCGCCTGGTGGGCGCCCCGGCGGCATGGGGATGATGTAAGCCCAGCTCCCAGTTGCTCTGTTTGTGGCGAAAGGGCCCGGCTTCGGCCGGGCCCTTTGCCGCGAAAGAGGGAACCGCCGGGCCCCGTACAATGTCCTACTACCCGTGAGCAATCCCGATCCCGTGGCCCGCGAGGCGCGGAAGGCTCCCCGGCACAGCGCCGGCAAGGAGCCGTCTCCAAAATCAGTCAAGAAGGCGCAGGCGCGCCTGCAGCGGCGCTGGCCTAGGCGCGCCCTCATTGCGACCAACATCCTGGCCGCCCTGTGCATAGTGGCCATGGCGTCCGCCTACGCATACGTGAAGCTGAAGATCGGGAGCCTCGCCACGTTGCCGAGCCCGAGCGCTACGCCGCCAGGCGATCTTGTCGGCGGCGAAAGTGCGGGGAACGCCTCAACGGACGGCCTGCACCCCGAGAACATCCTTCTCATCGGGAACCAGACCCGCCAGGGCCTGACGCCTCAGGAGCAACAGCAGTTCGGCTCCTCCGTGATCCTCTCAGGGAGCCTGGCGGACATCATGATGGTCCTGCACTTGGACCCCGCTACCGACACGGCCAGCATCTTGTCGATACCCCGGGACCTGTTTGCCCCCATGCCGGCGGGTAGCCCCGTGGGATCGTTCCAGAAGATGGACGCCGCCCTGAACGACGGCAAGCTAGGGCCGAACAACTTGATGAAGGCGGTCCAAGACGACCTGGGGATACCCATAAACCACTTCGTCGAGCTCAACTTCAATGGCTTCATCAACACGGTGAACGCGCTGGGCGGGATAAAGGTCGACTTCCCAGAGCCAGTGTGGGACCCCGAGTCGCTGCTTTACGTGCCCAATCCTGGCTGTATCGCGCTGGACGGCTTCCGCGCCCTGGAGCTCGTCCGCGCTCGGCACCTTCGTTACGAACCCAAGGGCGAGCACGTGCCCCGCTATGAATGGCCCCAGGAGGCCCAGTCGGACCTGGCCCGCATCGCCCGTACGCACACGTTCTTGAAGATCGTTGCCGATACTGCCAAGGCGAAGGGCCTGACAAACCCCGTGACAGCCAACAGTTTCCTGGATGCTGTCATCGGCCAGATGACCGTCGATGCTCCGCTCAAAAACGAGCTGCTGACCCTTGTCCTGCATTACAGGCACGTCAATGTCGGCAACATAAAGGAGACCACGTTGCCGGCGACGGGAGTGGCGAACTACTACTACGGTGGCTATGGGATGGGCGATGTCCTGTTCCCTGTGCAACCCGCTGACAACA
>DASSZK010000088.1:0-12816 GCA_035702845.1 Acidimicrobiales bacterium | reverse complement strand
CAAATCGTGGGAGGAGTCGCTCGTAACGGCGAGGGTCATGACGGGAGCGGCGCGCCCCCACGGGCACTTCGGGGAGAGCGCCCATTGGACCGAGAGAGCCGAGGCGCTGCTGGCGCCGCTGTTCCACGCCGCCGCGACGGCAGGCCTCGCCATGCGTGACGTGGTGCGATGGGTGCTCACCCAGGAACTACGTGAGCCGATGGCCTTGCTGGGCCAGGCCTACCCAGACGGCCCAGTACAAGTCGAAGTGCTGAGCGGGATCGCAGCCACGGAAGAGAGGGAGCGAAGCGGCATATTCTCCACCACGGCGGGGATCCTTGCCGCTTACCGCTCTACATCGGCTCTCGACCTAGCAGACCGGGTGACCCTCGATCCTGCCAGCCTTGCCTCACAGGCCGCCACTGTCTATATATGCGCCCCGGCTCGCTACCAAGCTCTCGTGGCTCCCGTGGTCGTGGCTTTTCTGGAACAAGTGAGGGCTGCGGCGTACGGGAGGTTTTCTGCCGGTCATAGGGCGGGCGGGCCCGTCACCCTCTTGCTCGACGAGGTGGCCAACATCGCTCCCCTGCCGGACCTACCCGCCATGGTGAGCGAAGGTGGGGGTCAGGGCCTCCTGACTATGGCGTGCCTGCAGGACCTGTCCCAGGCGCGCTCCCGTTGGGGCCACGCTTCCGATGGGTTCTTGTCCCTGTTCGGCACAAAGGTGGTACTGCCCGGGATCGCGGACATGGCCACACTCGAGGCGGTTTCCAAATTGGCCGGGCAGGTCGACGTCCCTCTGAGGTCGGTCAACTACACCCCATGGTGGGCAGGCCGGGCGTCCATGAGCATCACCAGATCGTGGCGTCGCCAGGAGAGGATCCCCGTAGACCAGGCACACAGCATTCCCCAGGGCACCGCGCTTGTAGTAAGCGGCGCCCAGCCCCCAACACCGGTGGCGCTGACACCTTGGTGGGCCTACCCGCCTTTCTGTGAAGCGGCTCGGTTGCCTCAGCCTGCCCTGCCACCCGAGCGGTCACCCCAAAACCCCGCTCAGCCTGCGGACAGGGCTGGTCCCGCCGGGGCTCCTGTGCCAAGTGGGCCTGTGCCAAGTGGGCCAGGGCCAAGTGGGCCAGTGCCAAGTGGGCCAGTGCCAAGTGGGCCAGTATGGCCCGGCAGCGCCGCAAAGGAAGGTGCCGTCCCCGGGGCACCCCCAGCCCTAACTTGGCACAAGGTCGCAACTAAAAAACGCCTGCACCCGCCGCCGCCGTCACTGCGCTGAGCGGGCTGAGCGGGCTGACCGGGCTGAGCGGGCTGAGCGGGCTGAGCGGGCTGAGCGGGGAGGAGCCGGCCTCGCCGGCGACGAACCCTCCTCTTGGCCTCTTGCTTAGCGCAGTAGGGCCACAGTGTCCGTCGGGTGCCGGTCCGCATTGCGACCTTAAACCGCGCGATAATCACCAGTTGTCCACCTGCTAAATGGGGGACAACTAGCGTCGATGACGCGACGACCTCCGCGCTTTGCGCTTTTTCGCGCGTGTGACGCGCGAAAAATGACATATGTCTAAAGCCCAGCGCGCGAAAATGACACTTTGCCCCTGAGACCGCCGGGGGGCAAGTGCTCTTGATCGCGCGATCGTATCTACGGCAAAGCTTTTCCAAATCCGGTTCAAGAAGCCGTACCACGTGCGGCCTGTGACAATGTGCCCGGAGAGGACAGGCGAGTGGGCTGGCGACAGCAAATAAAGGTGACAGACATTCCCTGGGTCAGGCCGCGGAAGCGCCGTGCCAGGGCGTGCCGTGCCGAACCAGTGCCGAACTAGGGCCATCGCCGTGCTCCTCTCGCCCACGAGAAGGTGCGCCTCGCCTCAAGGCGCGTCATAGGCAGGAGGGGCTGCGTATGCCCGTGCCCGTAACACTTGCCGCGTATGCCCGTGCCCCGTGCCCCGTCCCCCTTGCCTACTCGAACATACGTTCGTACACTGGAGATGTGAGGGGCCACTACGCAGAGCTGCACTGCCACTCCAACTTTAGTTTTCTGGATGGGGCCTCCCACCCAGACGAGCTGGTAGACGAAGCGGTGCGGCTCGGCCTGGACGCCCTGGCCCTAACCGACCACGATGGCATGTACGGGGCGGTGCGCTTCGCGGAAGCGGCCGCCGGCGCCGGCCTCCCCACCGTCTTCGGAACAGAGCTCACTCTCGGCCTCACCAAGGCACAGGTAGGAGCTGCGGACCCCGAGGGCGCTCATGTGGTGGTGCTGGCGCGGGACCCGGTCGGGTACGGCCGCCTGTGCCAGGCTGTATCGGCCGCCCACCTCCTCGGAGGTCAAAAAGGCCGGCCCATGCTGGACATCTCGACGCTCGCCACCATCGGTTGCGGCACGCGCCCGGACCTGTCGGGGATGGCGGTGCCCTCCGGGCCCGTAGGCAACGCGTCCCACTGGCTGGTCTTGACCGGGTGCCGCAAGGGACCGGTCCCGTCGGCGCTCATGAGCGGCGGCCCGGGCGCGGCAAGAGCTGAGCTGGAGCATCTGCAGAGGTTGTTCGGCCGGGACAATGTCGTCGTAGAGATATGGGACCACGGCGAGCCTCTCGCCTCCGCTCGTAACGATGCCCTGGTAGAGATCGCCTACTACGCCAGTGCTGAAGTGGTGGCCACTAACAACGTCCACTACCACCGGCCTGAGCGGGCGCGCCTGGGGGGCGCCTTGGCTGCGGTCCGCAGCCGCAGGAGCCTGGACGACATAGACGGGTGGTTGCCGGCGGCGGCCAGCGCTCACCTGCGGTCCGCCGCCGAGCAGGAGCGCTGGTTCGCTCGCTACCCGGGTGCCGTGGAGCGGGCGGCCACTCTGGGATCGGCTTGTGCTTTCAACCTGGAGCTGGTGTCGCCCAAGCTGCCCCCCTTCCCTACCCCCGAGGGTTACGACGAGATGGCGTGGTTACGCCATCTGACAGAGCAAGGAGCGCTGCGGCGCTACGGGGCTCGCCAGGCACCCAGCCACCCACGGGCCTATGCCCAGATCGATTACGAGCTCGACATGATCGAGAGCCTCGGTTTCGCCGGCTATTTCCTCATCGTCTGGGACATAGTGCGATTTTGCAACGAGGCCGGCATCTACTGCCAGGGCCGCGGATCGGCCGCCAACTCGGCGGTTTGTTACGCCCTCGGCATCACCAAAGCAGACGCCGTGGGCCTCGGCCTTTTGTTCGAGCGGTTCTTGTCGCCTGAGCGAGATGGGCCTCCCGACATCGACGTCGATATAGAAAGCGAGCGACGGGAGGAGGCCATCCAGTACGCCTACAACCGCTACGGCAGAGCCCAAGCCGCCCAGGTGGCAAACGTCATCACCTACCGGCCGCGCTCAGCTGTAAGGGACATGGGCAAAGCGCTGGGTGCCTCTCCCGGCCAGGTGGACGCCTGGTCCAAGAGCATCGACGCCTGGGGCCAATTACCCTCAGCGCCGAGCGCTGGCAGCCCAGGGGACAAAGACCAAAGCCCCGTTCCTTCTCCCGTGCTGGACCTTTCGCGCCAAGTCCTGGACTTCCCCCGCCACCTCGGGATCCATTCGGGTGGCATGGTCCTCTGCGACCGGCCGGTGTCAGAAGTATGCCCGGTGGAGTGGGCCCGAATGGCCAACCGCAGTGTCCTGCAATGGGACAAAGACGATTGCGCCCGGGCCGGACTGGTCAAGTTTGACATGCTCGGCCTGGGGATGCTCTCGGCCCTGCATGCCACCGTCGACCATATAAAGAGCTACAACGGTACAGAGGTCGACCTGGCCGACATCCCTCAAGAGCCCGAGGTCTATGACATGTTGTGCCGGGCGGACTCTGTTGGGATATTCCAGGTGGAGAGCCGGGCACAGATGGCCACGCTCCCCCGGTTGCGCCCACGGACCTTCTACGACCTGGTAATCGAGGTGGCCTTGATCCGGCCTGGGCCCATCCAGGGCAACTCGGTGCACCCGTACTTGCGCCGGCGAAACGGCACCGAACGCGTCACCTATCTCCATCCCTTGCTGGAGCCCAGCCTCAAAAAGACCCTGGGCGTCCCGCTGTTCCAAGAGCAGCTCATGCAAATGGCCATAGACGTGGCCGGTTTCAGCCCAGCCGAAGCCGACCAGTTGCGCCAAGCCATGGGCTCCAAACGCAGTGCTGCCCGCATGGAAAAGCTAAAGTCGCGCTTTTACGCCGGCCTGGCCGAGCGGGGGGCATCCGGCCCCGTGGCCGACCAGATCTGGGCACAGATGGCGGCTTTTGCCAATTTCGGGTTCCCTGAAAGCCATTCAGTGAGCTTCGCCTATCTCGTGTACTCCTCGGCATGGCTGAAACTTCACTACCCCGCCGCCTTCCTCGCCGGCCTTCTCGACAGCCAGCCCATGGGGTTCTGGTCGCCTCAGAGCCTGGTGCTCGATGCCCGCCGCCACGGGGTCGAGGTCCGCCGGCCCGACGTCAACGCCAGTGCCGCCGGCTCGCTACTACAAAAGCCAGGCAGGGTAGGCGGTGGCCCGGCGGTGAGGCTCGGGCTCTCTTACGTCCGCAACATCGGCCAGGAGCTCGCAGGCAAGATCGCCAGTGGCCAGCCCTATGCGGACATGGAGGCAGTAGTCAGCCGCTGCGAGCTGACCACCGCTCAGACGGAGGCATTGGCCACGGCAGGGGCTTTCGACTGCTTCGGCCTGCAAAGGCGCGAAGCGCTGTGGGCGGCAGGCGCGCTCGGCTCCGTTACCGGCAAGCCCGCTCGGGGCCGCCGGGGCGAACGTGCCCGATCGGTCCCTCTGGAGGGCCTTGTAACCGGGGCCAAGGCACCGGCACTGCCGGGCATGACCCGTACCGAGCTCAACCGGGCTGACTTGTGGGCCACCGGGCTGTCACCGGACAGCTACCCAACCGAGATCTACCGTGACCATTTCCGCAAGAAGGGCCTGGTAACCGCCGCCGAGCTGGCAACGCTGCCCCACGGGTCACCCGTGGCCATCGGAGGGGTGGTCACCCACCGCCAGCGGCCCATGACGGCCAAGGGCACGGTTTTCGTGAACCTCGAAGACGAGACGGGCCTGGTAAACGTGATCTGTACGGGTGAGATCTGGAAGCGCTTTGGCACAGTCGCCCGGAGCGCTCCTGCATTGGTGGTAAAAGGCAGGCTGGAGAAGGTCGACGGTGCCATAAACCTGTTGGCCACCCACATGGAGGCTCTCGCTCCGCTCGCGGGCGCCGGAGGGCGAGGCGGGCTGCGCTCGCGTGACTTCCACTGATCGCAAAAAAGGCGGGCCCTTTACGGCTTTCGCAACGCCGGCGGTGGCAAGCGGTGGAACTCCTGGAAAACTGCCGGCGACACGGCATCGGTGCCATCGACCCAGGCGTGGGCGGGCGTGCGCTTGGAGATATTTCCGTCAAGAGGCACGCCGATCACGACGTCCAACGCCACCCCTTGGGATGCCAACCAAGCCTGCTGGACGAGCGCCTTTTCAAGGCATGTCGGCTCGAGGCGTTTCAAGGCACCCATGACCCCGCGCCCGGCGCCGCGCCCCAGGCGTGGCGGGCGGGGGGCTTTAGCCTTTACCCCGTCTCGGCGCAGCCGGCGCCGTACCAGCATGGCGGCCACCGTCGCCCAAAGGGCTCCCGCCAGCACGGACGGCCGCAACCTCCACATCTGGCCAATGGTAGCGATCAGCCTGCCGGGTACTCGTCGTCGGTTACGTGCTCGCCCCAATGCGTCGTCTTGCCGTCCGCAGATTTTGGCTGGATGGCGATATGGGCCATGAACGTACCGGGGCCGGCGCCGTGCCAGTGCTCCTCGTCAGGCGCCGCGCTCACCCGGTCGCCGGCGTGGACATGCTCGATCTCACCCCCACGGCTCTGCACCAGGCCGGCACCCTCGCTTACGAGCAGCACCTGGCCGGCGGGGTGCGAATGCCAGGCCGTCCTGGCCCCCGGGGTGAAGTTGACCTTGAACACCTCAATAGCCGGCCCGCCGTCGTCCGGGCTGGCCAGTACGTCCAACCACACCTCCCCGGTGAACCAGTCCTGCGGTCCGCGCTTGGTCCCTGGATGTTCTCTCTCTACCGGCATACGACCAGTCTCCCCCATTTGGCGCGCTTTGCAGCAGCGACTGCGCACGATGACTGCGCACGATCGACTGCGCACGATGCCTGCGCGGCCCCCACCAAACTCAGCCCGGCGCCGCCAGCAAGCCCCGCGAGATGGCGGTCGTCACCGCCGCAGCGCGGTCGTGGACCCCCAGCTTGACAAAGGCGTGCAGGAGATGGCTCTTGACCGTCGCCTCCCCGATAAAAAGCGCCTCGCCCACCTCGGCGTTGGTCAGGCCCTTGGCCACCAGGCGCAGCACATCAAGTTCGCGCGCCGTCAGCCCGGTCGCAGCAGGCTTCATGGCCCGGCCAGCCAAGCGGGCTGCCACCGTCGGGGCCAGCACGGTGGCGCCGGCAGCGGCGGCTCGCACCGCTCGCACCAGTTCCTCCCGACGGGCGCCTGCTTCCACGGCGCGAAGGATGTCGTGGTCCGTGTCATACGTGGTGACGACGAGCACGGCGGGGCAGGCCGGCCGGGTGGCGCCCCGCCCACCATCATGCGGGTGGCCTCGACTCTGTCCACCCCGGGCATACGCAGGTCCGTCATGACGACGTCCGGCCGGAGGGACTCGGCCTTGTCCACGGCGTCGGCGCCGTCACACGCCTCGCCGACCACCTCGATCCCTTCCTCGCCCGCCAACATCCCCCGCAGACCCTCTCGCACAACGGGGTGGTCGTCGGCGATAAGGACCCCACCAACCGCGCACCGAGAGCCAGGCGTGGGCGCCGGCGGGCTCGCTCACCGCTCTCCGCGCCCGGTCCAGCGAAAAGTGCGGACGGCGAAGACTAGGGCGAGCACCGACCACACCCCGAGGACAAGCGCCGTCTGCGGATGGTCCCAACCGTGCGTGGGCTCGACCTTCGTGAAGTACCCGGGCAACAAGGCCGAGCGGTAGCCCTGGGCTATCCAGCGCAGCGGGAATATGCCCGCCACGTTGTAAAGGGTCTTGGGCAGGGCGGTGAAGGGCACGAATATCCCAGAGATGAACTGCAGGACGAGCAAAGGGAGGTTGGCCACGGGAGCGGCCGAGCGCGCACTGCGGGGAAGGCTCGAGAAGGCCACGCCGACAAGGGCCATGCACACCGCCCCGAGGACGGTCACCCATATGAAAGTGAACCAGTGCCACGCACTGTCAGGGAAGCTGACGCCGTAGACGAAGTGGCCGAACACGAGCAGGACCGCCGTCTCCAGCACGCAGATGGTGAGCACCTGGATGGCTTTGCCCAAGAAATAAGCGCTCTTGGGCATGGGCGTACCGGCCAGGCGTTTGAGCGCACCGTTTTCTCTTTCGCCCGCAACAGCAACAGCCAGGTTCAAAAAGCATGTGGACGCAACGCCGCCGGCCAAAAGGCCCGTCGTGTACACCTGGCTGAACCTGACATTGGTATGGGGCACCGTGTGGCCGAAGATGGAAGCGAGCATGACGAGAAGTACTGCGGGCATAGCCAGCGTGAAAATTACGGCGTCTTTACTGCGAAAAAATTGCTTCAGCTCCACTTGGCCCCTGGCGGCACTGGCCGCCAGCACCCGGTACATCCCGCTACGCGCCGTCCCGGGTTGCCCGCTACTTTGACCGTGGACGCGGATGGTCTCCAACGGGACCTGCCCGCTAGTGACACTAGACATTTCCGATCACTCCTCCGTTCGCGCTAGGCGCGGTGCCAGCCGCTCCGATGAGCTCCAAGTAGACGTCCTCCAACGTCGGCCTCGTAACGGTGAGGCGGGGCACTTCGCCCCCGAAGACGCTCTCCAACCGCCGTACCAGCGATGTGGGCTCGTGGGTGCGCTCGGTTTCCCAGCCGTTAGCGCCGAACCACTTCACGACTGCTGCAGCATCCTGGCGCCCGCCAAGTTCGGCAGGGGGGCCAGAAGCGACCACTTTGCCACGGTTTATTACGGCCACCCGGTCTGCCAGGGCTTCGGCCTCTTCGAGGTAGTGAGTCGTGAGCAGGATGCTCGTACCTTCACGGGACAGGTCGCGCACGACATCCCAGAACTGGCGCCGGGCCTCGGGGTCGAACCCGGTCGTCGGTTCGTCAAGGAACACCAACTCGGGGCGCCCCACTATCCCCAGTGCAACGTCAAGGCGCCGGCGCTGCCCTCCCGACAGGGAGCGGACCATAGCCCCGGCCTTTTCAGTCAGGCCGACCCGGTCGATGACGTCGGCCGGCGACGCGGGCGCCGGGTAGAACCGGGCGAAATGAGCGACGCTTTCTGCCACCGTCAGGTCGGACACGTCTTCGCTTGACTGCAGCACGATCCCCCGCCTCGCCCTCCACGCCCAGCCGGCTTTTTCAGGGTCCTCGCCGAGCACCGTTGCCGTACCGGCGTCGCGGCGGCGGTAGCCCTCCAGCATCTCGACCGTCGTCGTCTTGCCCGCCCCATTGGGACCGAGCAGGGACAGCACCTCCCCGCGAGCCATTTGCAGGTCGAGCCCATCCACGGCCACGTTGTGCCCGTAGCGCTTGTGCAGCCCCTCGGCTCTTATGACCATTTCGCTGAGCATGTTCAAAGCTTCCCACGACCGGCTGGCCCGTGTCGCCAACCAGGTGGTGGTCTTCAGGCCCACCGAAAGACGGGCCCGGGCCCGTTGCATTGGCCCTTGTGCGGGCCCGTTGCACTCGCCCGTGCGTGGAGTGGCGCCGACCTAGCGGCCCGGCCTAGGTGAACCGGCGCAGCCACTGCTCCTGGGTGACCCGGGCGAGGACCGGGTTCGTAGCCTGCACGTCAACCATAGGGGCGCTGCGGGCTTGAGAATAATGGTGCCCCGGCCACAGCACGAGCCGCCCGGGCAGGGATGCCAGGCGCTGCATGCTCGTGTACATGGCTTCGGGGTCGGCACCGGGCAGGTCGGTGCGCCCGCAACCTTCTAGGAACAATGTGTCTCCCGACACGAGGTTGTCGCCCACTTCGAAGCATTGGCTGCCCGGTGTGTGCCCCGGCGTGTGCAGCAGGCGTACGGGCACCGCGCCGACCAAGACCACGTCCCCGTCGCCGTGCGCGACCAGCGACGAGATAGCCGCCCCGCTCATCTCGGCCACCCAGGGGAGCTCTTCTTTTTGTACGTGCACCGGCACGTCTATGTGCCCGAGAAGATCGGCGACGCCCTGGATGTGCTCGTCGAAAATATGCCCGCCCACGTGGTCCGCGTGGTAGTGGGTGGCCAGCACACCCCGCAGGCGCAAACCTTTGGCCTCGATAACGCCGAGGATGCCTGCCACGTCGTAAGCAGGGTCGACGACCAAGACCTCCCCCGTGGAGGCGTCGCCGATGAGGTAGACGTGGTTGCGCATGGTAGTGGCGAAGGGGTCGCCGACCGCAAAGTCGCGTCCCGACAGCAACTGCTCGAAGTAAAGCCCGTCCTCTGGCACGGGCGCCATGCTAAGGCCGCAGTACTGAGGCCCGACTGCCGACGCGTGCCCCTGGCCCGCCCGCCGGCTCCGTGGGGCCGCCTCCGGCGCCATCCCCTGCCCGCAAAACTGGCCCTTCAGGCCGTCACACCCACCACGTATCTTGTAACGATGAACGACAGGCCCTTGACGACGAGCGACCGGCTGTCGCTGCTCAGTGTCCACGCCCATCCCGATGACGAGTCGTCCAAAGGCGCCAGCACCGTAGCCATGTACCACGCCGAGGGCGTGTACTGCACCCTGGTGTGCTGCACGGGCGGCGAGGAAGGCGACATCTTGAACCCCGCGATGGACCGCCCCGATGTCAAGGAGCGGCTCCCCGAGATCCGCGCCCAAGAGCTCGCAGCGGCGGCGGGCATCATCGGCTACGACGAGGTGGTCATGCTCGGCTACCGCGACTCGGGCATGCCGGGGACCCCGGCCAACGAACGCTCCGAGTGCTTCGCCCGGGCGGCGCTCGAGGAGGCGACGGGCCGTGTCGTGGCCGCCGTACGCCGGGTTCGCCCCCAGGTGATGATCATCTATCCGGCCGAGCAGTCGACCTACCCACACCCGGACCACATCCGGGCGCACGAGGTCGGCCTCGCCGCCTTCCATGCTGCCGGCGACCCCGGTGCGTACCCCGAAGCCGGGGCGCCCTGGCAGGTGAGCAAGCTCTACTACAGCATCTGGTCCAAGCAACGGCGCATGGAGATGGTGGCCAAGTTCAAAGAGCTGGGCCTGGAACTGCCCTGGGGGGAGGAGCGCCTGGAGGAGATGGCGGCCGCCCCCCAGGAGGAGGTCACAACCGAGCTCGACGTCTCGCAATGGGCACATGTGCGCGACGACGCCCTGCGCGCCCACGCCACCCAGGTGGACCCGACTTCACCTTTTTGGTTCGGCCTGCCGCAAGAGGTAAAGGACGAACTCGGGCACTGGGACGACTACCACCTGGCGGTCAACCGGACGGCGTCGAGCCCACCAGAAGACGACCTGTTCGCCGGGATCCGGGAGCGGGCCACACTGTGAGCGGGTCGGGGACCGGAGCCGGGAAGGGGGCGGGCGTGACGGACGAGCCAGGCAGCAGCGACAACACCGCAGGCACCGCGGGGCCGGCCAGCACTGACCATGAGCTGGTCACCTTGATCGTGGGACCGCTCGGTCGCAGCCGGTCCAAGCGGCCATCCGACGCCGGTGCGCCCGTTACCTACCTGTGCGAGTGGAGCGCTGAAGGCCCGACCGGCTTGCGCTCTCTAGCCCCAGGTGAAATGGCACCGGAGCCGGTCCTCGAACTGAGCATCAGCACTGAGGACGCGGACCTGGTCCTCCGGGGCGAGTTGGCCCCCAGCGTGGCTTTCATGCAGGGTCGGCTCAAGACCGCCGGGGACAATGCGCTCTTGTTGCGAGTGCTGGCATGGACGACGACGAGCGCTTTCGCCAAGGCGCTCGCCTCGCTCCCTGCCTCATGAGACCTGCGTGATGAAACCTGCCGGACCGCAAACCTGCCGGCCGAAACCGCTGAGCGATGGCTACCAGTCGCCACCGACGGCGCTGACCGGCTGCTCGTCCCGCACGTAGGCGGCGTCGGCCATATCACCAGCATTGGCGAGATGACCTGCGTCATCGATGTCGCCGTAGTCGGCAGCGCCCGTAAAGAACGCATCGTGACCCATCTGGCCGAACAGGTCCTCGATCGTCGCCTCGGAACGGCCGCCGGCACCGACGAACGCCGCGTTCATCTCCTTCTCGGCGAGCAGCCGCCGAGCCCGGTAAAGGACAGCCGTGTACACACTGACCAGGGGAAGTATCGCCAGCACGGCCCACCAAGCGGCACTCGAGCCGGTTGCCACGGCCACCAGCAGGGGGACGGTCAAGCAGACGAGCAGCGCGCTCATCACCTGGCGACGTCGCGTCGCCGCTCGGGAACGGGCGCTATCACTGCGACCAGCACCGGACCACACCCGGTAGTTGTGCAACCGCTTTCCTCCCCTATTCGGTCGCTGCGCAGCAGCGCAGGAGCGGGTCCCTCCAAATGTGCACGCATATATGTTCGGCACGGAGGACGAGCTATCTAAACCGGTAAGTAAAGCTTTCAATTGAAATTACCCGATATGCCGGCTCGCGTCAAGAGGACGGAATTGCAGGGGCCCGGCACCCCGCGTTTCGCACCCCCATAGACCGGGACCGACCTGATGGAAGGTAGATAGAAGGTAGGTCGAAGGACTTACGGCCCTGGGGCCTTCGGAGTGCCTTAGGCGAGATTGAAGGTATGTACCAGCGCGCCTCCCACAGCCTCAGCACCACCAGGTCTCCCGAGGCCTACGACAGCAAGGTCGCCGGCAAGGCACCCCTACTGCTGTTCTGGGAGACGACCAAGGCGTGCGGCCTGCGCTGCAGGCACTGCCGGGCCGACGGGCGCCCAGCGCCGGCACCGGGTGAGCTGTCGAGCGCCGAAGCACTGGCGTTCCTAGACGACGTGGCCCGCTTCGAGCGCCGGCCCGTGCTCATCATGACGGGTGGTGACGTGATGGAGCGCCCTGACCTGCTCGAACTTGTCACGGCCGCCCGCGCCCACGGGCTCCCGGTCGCCCTGGCCCCCACCGTTTCACCACTCCTAGAGCCCTCACGGGTAGCGTCCCTGGCCGCTCTGGGCGTGCGCAGCGTGTCCATCAGCCTCGACGGAGCCAGCGCGGCCACCCATGACGCCGTACGAGGCATTGACGGCCACTTCGAGCGGACGCTGGAGACAATCGGGTGGCTAGCCAAGGGCGGCATATCAGTGCAGGTGAACACAGCCGTCATGAAAGCCAACGTCCACGAGCTGGCCGATATCGCCGCCCTCGTGGTGGGCAGCGGGGCCCGGGCGTGGGAGCTGTTCTTCCTCGTCCAGGTGGGGAGGGGGCGCCACGAGGAGGAGCTCGGCAGCGACGAAAACGAAGACGTCGCGAACTTCTTGTGGGAGGCCTCCGCCTACGGGGTCAACCTGCGGACGGTGGAGGGACCGTGGTGCCGGCGGGTCTCGGCCTGGCGCCAGAAGGACGCTTTGCCCTCCGACCACCGCCTGGGCAGCACTTACTCGTTCCTTTCCTCCCGGCTCGTCGAGCTGTTGGGCCCCCCGACCGGCTGGCCGCGCATGGCCACTGCGGGCACCCGCGACGGCAAGGGCACGCTCTTCGTCGCCCACGACGGGACGGTCTACCCGGCCGGGTTCCTCCCGATCGTTCTGGGCAACGTCCGCACCAGCGGGATCGTCGAGCTCTACCGGCAACACCCCCTTCTCAAGGCCATCCGCGCCGGGGAGTTCTCCGGGAGGTGCGGTAAGTGCGAGTACAAGGAGCCGTGCGGGGGGTCTCGATCTC
>DASSZK010000027.1:0-9337 GCA_035702845.1 Acidimicrobiales bacterium | reverse complement strand
GAAGGTCCAGAACTGGTACTTTTGGATCTCGGCCGATGTCATCTACATACCGCTTTATGCGGTCAAGCGCCTGGATCTGACAGCAATTGTCTACGTGTTGTTCCTCACCATGTGCTTCCTGGGCTTGAACCAGTGGAGGCGCGCGTACCGTGACCAGGTCCAGGATGAGCACCGGCTTACGGCACTAAACGTCGGTGTCGAGCTCACGTGAGCAGGTTCAGCCGTGCGGCGGTTTTCGGTAAGTTCTGGCCACTTCACGTCGGCCATCTCCGCCTGATCAGTGAAGCCGTAGCGCAAGCGGACCGTGTGCTCGTCGTGGTCGACGACGGTGACGAGGACGTGCCGGTGAGCACCCGTGTGGCCTGGCTATCAGAGGAGTTCCCGACGGCTGAGGTGACTACGGCCCCGGACCTTTGCGGCCACGACACGACCGAGTGCACAGATGGGTGCTCCGAAGCCTACGCCAGTTGGCTAGTGGGGGCCCACGGCGGTACGGACGCCGTCTTCTCGGCAGAGCCTTACGGCGACCGCCTGGCGTCATATCTCGGGGCTGCCTCGGTCCGTATCGACCGCCAGCACCCTCGGGCGGCCGGACGGGAAATACGGTCCGACCCGGCAGCCCATTGGGACTTGCTGTCAGCGCCCGCCCGCGCATGGTACTGCCGGCGCGTGGTTGTCGTCGGGGCCGAGTCAACCGGCACAACGACGCTTGCTGCCGATCTTGCCGAGCATATCGGGACTATCTGGGCCCCGGAGTACGGCCGTCAGTTTTCCCTCGAGCATGGGCTTGACCACCCCTGGACAACCGAAGACTTCACTGTCATCGCTCGCGAGCAGGCGAGCCTCGAGGATTCGGCGGCAAGACGGTCGTCGCCCGTCCTTGTCTGTGACACCGACGTGTTGGCCACCTCGGTCTGGCACGAGCGCTATATGGGCCGACGCTCGCCGGTGGTAGAGCTAATGGCAGCAAGCCGCCGGCCGCACCTGTACATCCTCACAGCCAACGACATCCCGTTTGTCCAAGACGGCCTGCGAGACGGGGAACACCTGCGTGGCTGGATGACGGAGCGCTTCCGCGAGGTACTGGCTGGAACGAGGGTGCCGTGGATCGAAGTTCGGGGCGACAGGCATGAGCGCGTTGAGCAGGCGGTCCGAGCCATCGAGGAAAGGTTGGGTGAAAGTTGGCTCTGCCGCCGGCCAGAGGTGGCCAATAACATTGACTGTGAGCAAATCTGACGTGCCCAGCGAGGACGGACCGGGCGGGCGCCGATGAATTGCCCATAACCTCTGCCTCCTCTAGCCGGTAGGCCGAGCATAGAACTGGTCCAAGGCACACCCGGTAGCCGCCCCTGCAATACGTCAGCTATGTTCCACCACGTGTACCCGCCCGGATACATCTCTGACGACCTGATGTTGTACGTGTACTCGGTCGCTGACTTTGACGCCGTCGACCGCGTGGCACTGGTGGGCGAGGTATTCGACCAGTTCCCTGAGCTGCGGCCACTGAAGTACGGGCCACGGGACCCTCCGCGCGTCAAGGTGAAAACCATGACCGAGGCCTTGGCAGGTGTCGAGCGTCCCTTTACCTACGAGCTCGTCAGGGCGCACTGGCCCCGCTACGAGGGTGGAGAGCTCGCCATAGGCCGGGGCCGCGGCCAGTACCTCGAGGAGCGGCGGGGCGGCCGGACCACTGGGTTCCTCTTTCTCCCGCATGTGGTGCGCCTCACCTATGACCGGGACTGGCTCGGGGCCGGGGAGCGCCTAGCCATGGTGGCCGAGTTCTTCGGGCGGTTGTGCGAAGCGATGGACGGTTTCTACGGCTTTGCGGGTTCTTACTGGGCTTGGGTGGAACGGGGCCAATTCCGCCCAGCAAGCGGTGCCGACCTCTTCCCCCGGTTGACAAGGGAACTGCCTGACGTGTTGTGGCTCAACTACTTCGGCCCGGCGTGGCTGAGGCGGACCGAACGGATGTTGGGCCTGGGCTACGGCGAGGAGCGCACGGCCAACGGAGGCGTCGTCCTGCAGACAACGGCGAGCCCGTTCGTGTTCGGCCGCGACGTCCGTTCGATGCTGGACTACGACTGGAAACGACCACTCATCGAGGCCCTGGGGAAGGACACCTTCATGTGCGCTGGGCAGGTCCAAGGTGCGGAAGGACAATACGTGCCCTCGTGGGAAGAGCACTTCGCAGCCAGCCCGGGCACCAACGAGATGCCATGGTCCAACCGGGAAGGGGACTTCGACGAACGCAAGCGCGTGGTCAGGGAGCGCAGCTTCCCGAAAAAGGCGCGCGCGACAGAGCGGCTGGCCAACGACCGAGCCTCCCTCCCGCCGAGGCTGGGCCAAGCCGAGTTCTCAACGTGCTTTAGCTCAGCGGACGTGGGAGATTTTTGCAAACTATTAGCCGTCTCTACAGGTGGTGACTTGGCCGGTGCACTTGGCAAGGCGCTCGTCGCCGAGATCCGTGCCGCCCCACTCGGCACCGACCGTAGCTACCTCCTGATCGCCTCCCCCAGCGACCGGCCCGAGCTCGTCGAGTTCCGTTACTTCATCGACGACATGGACGATGTAGCCGTGTACCTGTTCGGCTCAGACCGTTTCCGTGCCGCTTGTGAGGACGCCTTCGAGGCGCTGTAACGGCGCCGCTCTGGCGAGAAACCTTCCCCGCCCGCGGAACCTGTCAACGACCGCTGGCGTTATCAAGACGTGCAACGAGCGGGACCCAGCGCTTGGCCATGGTCAGCAGAGCGAAAGAGAGCGGTCTCGTACCTTGCAGCCACCTGCCTTCTGCTCCTCACAGGTTGCGGGCAGGCCGGCGCCATAACCGCAAAGCCGGCTTCCGAGCTAGCACCCCCCATGCCGGTGGTGAGGTTCAACCAGTCGTGCGACAAGACAGCGATAAGCCAGGTGGCTATGGACCAGTGCGTTGCGAGCGAGGTCGCCGAGGTGCAACGCCAGCTTGACGTCGCATTGTCGGAACTCGAGCGCGGAGCACGCAAAGCGGACGTGGACATGATGAGCATGGCACAAACCCGTTTCGAAGCGTACGAGAACGCCGAGTGCCCTGGCGCTGTCCCCGGAAGCTCCGAGGGGACGATCTACCCGATGCTGCGTGGGTTGTGCCAATTGCGCCTTAGCGTCCAGCGCCTCCAAGAGGTAAGGCAGGACGCTCTCGGCGTGTCCGGCGGGCATTGACACTCGCAAGGTCCTACCAAGGCATGCATATGCGCGTCCGTCGGCGAGGCGTGCGGAGCGTTCATCCAAGAACCTGGCAAGGCGCCTGCGGACGAGGTAGTCCTGCACATCATGGGAGAGGATTCCCTGGCCACCGGCATAAACTTCTCGAAGTACGTCGACCTCATGTTCGAGTCGCGCGGTACCCTCTACTGGCAGACGGCCGTCTGCCCGGGCAGCGCTGGCGGCGCACAGGCCGCAGAGATCAGGGAACAGGTCGGTCGGCTTTTTCCCGAAGCGGACGTGGGACGGCTCTCACCCCCCGGTTGAGGAGTGCGCGGGTGGTCGTCGGCGGTACCGGGGCGGCGTTTTCCTTTTCTTAACCGGATCGGATTGAGGCGACAAGTACAATCTTGTTGGTCGTCGTGTTGATTCCGCTCAAAGGTCTGTGCCGCCGTACCCCCACTTCCCTATTACTGTCTGCCGGCTTCTTATAGCTGTGTTCGGGGCGTAATGACCCGGTTCCTACCAGCATCCTTGCCAGCCAGCAAAAGGGCGTTCACTGCCTGGAAGACGTCGCTGGCCTTATCGTGCATCGGTAGGGCTTGGATCGCGCCAATGGTTACTGTGACCACGTTCCCGGGGTTGGTCGGATGCTCAAGCCCGAGTGCTTCGACATCGTGGCGTACCCGCTCAGCGACCATCGCCGCCCCGTCCAAGCCCGTTTGAGGCAGGAGTGCCGCGAACTCTTCCCCGCCGTAACGGTAAGCGCGGTCGCCCTGGCGAAGCGCGGCCGACAGCGTCGCCGCCACCTCGGCGAGAGCCTCGTTCCCCCGGAGGTACCCATAGGCCGTGTTGTAGTCATGGAAGTGGTCGATGTCCACCAGGAGGATGCTGTAGGGCTCGGCCGAACGTCGGAGACGAGAGTGCAGTCGCTGATGATCGGCGTCGAAGGTAGCCGTGTTGGCGAGGCCGGTCCGGTAATCGGTGCTCGCTGCCTCGGCCAGTGCCCGGTTCTCGTCCCTCAGTTTGTGGACCTGGTTGGCGAGCGTCTCGGTCGCAGCCTTGCGCATCAATGCCCAGTCCCTCAGCTCTGCCCGGAACATCTCGGCTCGCCTCCTGCCGGCAGCCTTGGCGCGGTACATGGCGATATCAGCATCGCGGAGCATCCCGGTGCCGGCATCCTCGGGCGGCACCCCCGCACCCCGGGATGCGTCGTACATGGCGATGCCGACGCTGACGGAGACTTCCACCACAGGACCGGCTTCGATAGACAGTCCCTTTGCGATGTCAGCCATGTCGAGCGGTTGGCCCACGACCTCGACCGCTTTTTCAGCGATCGCTGCCGCCTCTTCCTCGGTTGCATTGTCGAGCAATACGACGAACTCGTCCCCTCCGACGCGGTAGACCGAACCCTGGGAACCGACGACCTCTACCAGCCTGCCTGCCACCACCCGCAGGAGGCGATCACCGAACGCGTGGCCAAAGCGGTCGTTCACTTGTTTGAACGAGTCGAGGTCGACCATAAGCACGGCGACCCGCGGTCCGGTGGAAGCAGACAACCGCACCGCTCGGGATAAGTGGTCAATAAGGCTGCGGCGGTTGCCCAGCCCAGTGAGCCCGTCGCGGGAGGCGATGGCACGTAGTGCCTCTTGCGGGGCCCACTCCGTGATATCACGTAGGACGACCGCCACGCCGGCCACTGCGGGGTCCTCGCTCAGGTCCCGGGCCACCATCTGGAGCCAGCGGGGCCCTGAACCTTCCACGGGCACGGGGCAGACCGCCTGGACGGCTTCGCCTTTGCCCAATACGGCCCGGTCGATAAGTGACGCCGCAATGGTGGCGTGCTCGGGGTCGACCAGCGTCGGCAATGGCCCGGCTATGCCGGGCAGTAGCTGACGGGCACCCTCTGAGGCCCACCGGACTTGCAGGTCCTCGCCGACGACAAGCACGGCGAGCTCCGGCAGGCGGAGAAGTGCCGCCGCGAACTGGGCACCGTCAGGATCTGTTGGCCTATCCGAGCTGCCCATTCCGAGATAATCGGACTAATCGGGACCGCGCTTAAGGATAGAGCAGGTCGTGCCGAGCCTGTGTCCAAGAGATCGGCCGTTTGCCGGCAAAATCGGGTTTCTTGCCTTCGAGAGCCAGCTGCGACGCCGACGAAAAGCGGAAGGTGCTCAGACCGAGCTTGCGGACTTGTTAGAGCTCTCTGGCGCCGTCACGTTGGCTGCCCGGTGGTCTTGGGCCGCCCTGGCCATAGACGGCCGAGGGCGGCAGCGAAAGCCGGGTTCTCCCTGGCGCCTGGCAACTGGGCCGCTACGCGGCGCCACGCTTCAGGTCCACTGATGCTGTTGCGCTTTGCCATGTAGGCGGCTACCACAGCGGGGGTCCGCCGCTCGGCCTGCACACAGTGGACGGCGACGCGCTTGCCCTCGTCGCGCCAGGTTGCAATGGCGGAGGCCAGGTCATCCAAGACGAAGTCCAGGTTCGGGTTGTCGGCTGGTTTGTCGCTGTCCATCAGCACGACTTCTACGCGCTGTGAGGCCGCCGGCACACGCGTGCCCACCCGGCACAGTGAGATCACGATGTCGGCGTCGACGTTTGCCACACCAAAGACATTCGCCATTACAACCCCCTCGTCCTCGTCCAGGGGCACGGCGATCGGCGGCGCGTACCAAGCGTCCACGTAGTAGCCCGTCATGTCCGGGGTGCTCGGCCAACCGGCGCCATCGACTTCTCCACCCCAGGCGCTCAGCAGTGCCAAGCGGGCGAGGTCGGATGCCCGGTAGCCGGGCCAGCCGTGCAACATGGCCTTCCAGCGCGCAGGCACGGCGCTCGCACCCCAGCGGGCACCGAGCAGCCCGCCGGCTATTGCCGCCACGGTGTCCGTGTCATTTCCGATCTTCACGGCGCTTTGTAAGGCATCTTGGAGATGCCGGGCTGGGAGATCAGCGGGCACGGGCGTCTGCCACACTGCTGAGAGCGCGGCCTGGAATGCCGTCACCACCCAGCCGTTGGGCGTAAAAGAGGCGGGCGGCCGTTTACGGGCCTCCTCGATTCGTTCGCACCAAAAATCCCGACGGCTCGGTGCCAGGAGCTTCGCACCTTCCTCGACGCCGTCCAAACGCCCCTCGCGCAGGGCGCGGTCAATGCCGATGCACCACAGTGCGCATGCCTCACCGGTCACCGGGTCGGCGTGGGTCAAGGCGGAGATTTCCATCGCCATCTCGATCAAACGGCTGTCGTCGCCCAGGGCGCCAAGCGCCACCGCGGCCGTGCGCATCAGGCTGCCGTTGCCGGCGCTGGAGCCCGGGTGCCGGGCGAACCGCTCGGCCGCACAGCGGGCTACGTCCGCGGCAGCCTCCGCCCTGCCGAGTACCTCCGACGTCTGGATCCCTACGTCCTTGGGGTGCTCTCCGTACCAGGCAAGGAACCGCCCTGCCACCTTCAAAGCGTCGAGGTCGCCCGTCGCCGCCTCTTCGGCGATGCACAGCGCCATCTGGGTGTCGTCGGTCCACTCGCCGGGGGCCCAGGGGCCCAGGCCGCCGCCGATCATCTCTGCTTGACCGGTCGGTGGTGTGCGGAACTCGTAGCCGGCGCCCAGGGCATCGCCGGTGGCCGAGCCGACCAGCACCCCGGCGCAGCGGTCGGGGTTATAGTGACCGACGCCACCGGCTGCGCGCACGCTCACCGTGAGACCTCTAGCGCTCCAGCTCTCATCGGGACCTTCCTCCTCATGACGTCGGGGTTGACAGTGGGTGGCAGCCAGCGAGCTTGCCAATGGCCTCGCTTACCGCATCGAACAAGGACCGGAGCTCTTGCGCAGTAGGCGCTAATTCGTACACGTGCGCATGGCACGCGGCACAGAGCTGGTGCCAAGTGTGGCGGACCTGGCCGGCGAGGTCGCTGTCGCCCAGGGCTGGCCCGAGGGCGATCAGTTGGTCCGTGAATGAGGCGTCCACCAGTGCGGCGAAGGGCCCCACCCAAACTGCGCTGACGGCTGACTCGAGTGCCTGGCGGGCGAGGAACGCCACGGCGCGCGCCCAGCTCGCACCCCAGAGTGAGGGGTGGTCGAGCACTTCCTGCGTTGTGGCGAGCAGATCGTCGGTCTCTGTCACAGCTTCAGCACCCGCATCGACTCGATTAGGCGTTGGACGTCACGGACCAGATCCGACATCGGGGCTCGGTTGGTGTCCTTGCCGTGAGCACCCTGGTTACAGCGACGGACCGTGTCGGCTGCCCAGCTCCCCACATGTCCGTTCAGCCACCCGTAGACTTCCCCTCCGCCGGCGGCGTCGTCCAAGAGGGCGAGCGCCAGCCGGGGCAGCAACGCCCGGCACTGGCCCATCGCCGCCTCTACGTCCTCATAGCGTTCGCCGCGGCCCAGACGGCGGCGCCGGGTAATTTCCATGCACACGTACTCGAGCGCCGTACGGCATATCCCCGGTACCACGAGAGCCGCAGTAACGGGATCTGTGTGGTCTGCGCTGGTGAAATCCCGCGCGTCGGCAATATGCACGAGCGCCGGGTCGGAAACGTCGTGGACGGTCACCACCGAGCCGGCGCGCCGTTGCACTTGGAGCAGACGTGCCGCCAGGTGCAAGTCCCTTATGGCATCCGGTAGGCGCTGGTCATGGGTGAAGACGATGACTTGGCGGTCCTTCGCCTTCGCCGAGAGCATGGTGGCCAAGCCGGCAACCTTGGCCGGGTCCATGGCCTGCACCGGGTCGTCAACCACGACGAAGTTGAGGGGCGACCGCTCTGAGGTGGCCCGGGGAAGGAAGACCGATATAGCCAGGCAATTAACCTCGCCCTGGCTCATCACGCCAAGGCCGGAGGCGGCTTTGCCGTCGACTTCGACCTCGAAGTCCACGTGCGAGAGATTCGCCGACCCCGCCAACCGGACTGCAACCAGGTCCACATTGCTCTCCTGGCGCAGCGCCTTCCAGATCGACAGCGTCTCCTCAGCGAACGGCCGCAGCTGCTCATTGCGCAATTCGTTACTCGCTTCCTTCAACCACTTTTCCGCGGCTTTGAGGTCGGCGACCGTTGCGCTAACCCTGGCAGCCTCCCTGGCTCCGGCGCACCAGGCTGTAATCTTCTGGGCCACCGGAGCCCATCGGTCCTCACGTGCCGCGATCGCCGACGCCACGCTGTGGCTGAACTCCTCGAAAGCCGCCGCCAGGACAGGATGAGCCCTCTCCAAGTGCTGGGCCGTAGCGAGCGCTCCCAACGCGCCGGTCTGCTCCGGAAGGGCCGACCACTCGGCCCAGGCCGCCGCCAAATCCGTCCAGTCCAGCCCGAGTGGGCCGGCCTGAGAGAGCACGCTCGGCGGACGGCCAGCGACTTGCCGTGCCCGGCTGAATAAAACGGCCAGCGCTTGTTCTGCCGCCACAGTCGCCTCGGTCGTCGCCCGGATAGCGCTGGCGCGTGCCGCCGCCTGCTCCAGCCAGGCCGGGCCCAGCACCCCGGGGGACAGGCACACTGGGCAGTGCTCACCACCGAAGTGCGTGTAATGGTCGAGGGCGGCGTCCACTACCCGCAGGAGCGAGGCTGCCTCGGCCACGGATGCGCCCGATGCCGCTTGTGCCGCGTTGGCTGCGTCGCGCAGTCCGGTAGCGGTGACGGTCACGTCTTCGGCGCTTGGGATGCTTAGAAAAGCCAGCTGTCGTAGCGTCGCCAGTTCGCCGGCTACAGGCTCTCCGCCTTGCGTGGCAAGCCTGGCAAGGGCCTCAAGGTCCGCCTTACGTCCGGCGAGCAGCGCAAGTGCCGGCGCCGCCCGCTCGTCCTCGCACGCATCAAGCAGCGCTCGCAGCTCTTCCGCTCCGCCTTTGGAGCCCGCCACCACCTTCTCCGCCGACCGGCGCGCCGCTGCTAATCGTTTGGCGGCGTCCTCCAGGTCGCCCAGGCCGAGAAGTACGTTCAACTGGTCATAGAGGCCCTTCGGCTCGGCGAACAGCGTCTCGAGCTCAGAATGTGAAAGGAAAGGCCGGAAGTTCACCAGCGCTTCCTGCCATCCAAGGCTGTTCAGGTCGGTCCGGGGGGCGCCTGGGCTCTGCACCCACGTAGCGCCGTCCGAGGGGTTCTTGTCCTCTTCGGCCCATTCGTGCGAAACCATCGTCGTGCCCCTGGCGCCTTCGACGACGAGCTCAGCTGAAATCCG
>DASSZK010000010.1:0-19756 GCA_035702845.1 Acidimicrobiales bacterium | reverse complement strand
TCAACCTGAGAGCCCTGCTTGCGTCCGTTGATACGGTGCTCGGAGCGCAGGTGTGACCGTCAGACGAGGCCCCGAGCGAGAAGATCTTGTGGCCGTGGCAGCTGGCTCGGATGTCGGGTGTGTGCGCGACGTAGGCCGGCTGTTCGCAGATGAAGCCTTTCGCGTCTCAGTCCATGGAGCCTTCGCCGTCTTGGCGCGTTCAGTGCCTTGCGAGGCGGGTATCTCCGACCTGCGCCGCCACGAGGCTGTCAGCTCCGCGCTGGCGCTGAGGATACCTATGGTCCCGATCCCTTACGCCTGCCCCTTGCCGGCGGGGCCCGACATGGTTTCCACCCTCCTGCTGCATGAGCAGGAGCTCTTGGCGGCATTGGAGCAGGTGCGGGGCAAGGCTGAGCTCGGAGTGACAATTGCCGGCACCGTGCGCGGCCCTTTGCCGGTGGCGACTTATCGACGGGGCACTGGGAGGAGCTACCTCGAATCTCTGCTCGGCCCGCAACGCGAAGCTGACGCCGTCATAGCTTCGGCCCGGCAAGTACTGGCCCAGTGGGGAGCGCAAGTCGTCGAGCGGCCCCTGCCGACGAGCAACAGGTTCGTTTTCCGCGCCAGCTGCCTCGTTTACGCCGAGCGTATTGAGCAGGTCGAGCGAGCTCTGCGAGCCATACCGCTTCGCCTCGCGAGCACCGGGTTGCCCGGCCACATGGCTCTATATGTCACCGGCCCCTGGGCGCCCTATACGTTCACGCCGCACGAGTTGTTGACGGGGCGGGGGAGCCCGGTGGCGGGCGACGACTTGGAGAAGGCGAATGCCTGACACGGGGCCCGGCCCCGTTTGGCGAGCCGGCGCGTCTGAGACGTGGTCCGTCGGGCACACCGGGATCAATGCCCTCGGGCTACAGCTGAGCCGGTTGGAGCCGGAGCCGGACCGGGTGGAGAGAGGCCTGGCTCAGCTGGTCCTGTCACTGGTGGAACTGTTGCGCGAGCTGATGGAGCGCCAAGCGCTCAGGCGCTTTGAAGCTGGCGCACTCAGTGACGAGCAGGTCGAGCAGCTCGGTGCATCTTTGTTCCGTTTGGCCCAACGGATGGAACAACTTAAAGCGGTCTTCGAGTTGAGCGACGACGATCTGAATTTGAGGTTCGGTGCACCAGGTGACTTGCTCGCCGGGAGCACGGTGCGCCCAACGGACAGGAGAGATGACGTATGAGCAAGCATAAGAACGAGGCCTTGGCGGGCCCTACGATGCTCATCGCAAGAGCGCTGGGGGCCAAGCCGCCTCATCGCAACCGCGTCCTGAAGATCGCGGACGCAATAGAAGACATCAGCGATGGACTGCGCGATCACATGCCGGGCAAGAGGCGCAAACGCCACAAGGTGTTGCGCCGGCTACGGCAAGTTCCCACGATCCTCGAGACGGCTGGTGTAGTCGTGGGTACGGCCACTGCGGGCATGGAGCTGTACCAGGAACTGGTGCGCGCCCGCGAGGCGCTCGGTCGAGACGGAAGCCGCTCGAGCAGGGCTGAAGCCGCCAGGGCGACCGGCTACACCGGTGACAAAGACTACGCCGGTGACCAAGACGATAACGCCGAGCAGGTGGACGTCGGCGACGATGAGTACGACGACGAGCTCGAAGATGACGAGCTCGGAGATGACGATGTCGAGGACGACTATCCCGTCGCTCGCGGTGCGGTCGACGATATCGGGGACGAGGAGGACTTAGATGATGACCTCGATGTCGACACCGAGGATTTGGACGACACCGAGGATTTGGACGACACCGAGGACTTGGACGACACCGAGGATTTGGACGAGGACGAGGACGACGAGGACCTGGCTGACGGGGAAGAAGAGGACGACGCTGAGGCCGGCATGGACGGCGGGTATGTCGCTCGCCGAGGCTCGGGCGGTCGGGGCGACGACGATTACGACGAGATGGATCAGGACGACGATGACGACGGTGCAGCTTTAGACCTCAACGACCGGCGAAAGTCCCCTACGGAGCGAGCGCACCGCGGCCAGCGCCCGTCTGCCCGCGCTTCGCAGAGCGAGCCTCGGGAAACCCGTCGTGGTCGGTTGGCATCCGGAAGGGGGGTTGGTCGTGGCTGACCAAAGGCTCCGCAAGCGCTACGAGCGAGCGTTGATCGGCCGGCTGGACGAGGGAGGCTTCCCCAGCGCGTCCCTCTTGGACCGCATCGAGTCCGTCGTCAACGACCGCGAAAGTGCCGAAGAGTACGTTGCGAAGCTGCTCGCCCGTGTCGAGCGTGAGAGGTACCCGAGCCCGGTCCTACTAGACCGCATAAGCCGGTTGCTCGCGTACCTCTGACGACCCCAGGCAGCCGCGCCCCGCCGGGGGAGTGCCCCGGCCGGGGCCGCAGTGCGCTGGGGCCCGGTACTGCCGCCGCCACCGGGCGCCCAAAGAGGGCCTGCGGGGCGCCCTGTAGCCTTGGGGCCGTGTCCAAGGTCCTCAGCTCTCTCCCTGTCGGCGAGCGTGTCGGCATCGCCTTCTCCGGTGGCCTCGACACCTCGGTGGCCGTCGCCTGGATGCGCCACCACGGTGCCGTGCCCTGTACCTACACCGCCGACCTCGGTCAGTACGATGAGCCCGACATCGCCGCCGTGCCAGGGCGCGCCCGCCAGTACGGCGCCGAGATATCGCGCTTGGTGGACTGCCGGCACCAACTGGTGGAAGAGGCTCTGGTGGCGATCGCGTGTGGCGCGTTCCACATCCGCTCAGGTGGCAGGACCTACTTCAACACCACGCCGCTAGGGCGGGCCGTGACGGGGACCTTGCTGGTACGGGCCATGCACGACGACGGGGTTTCGATCTGGGGCGACGGCTCCACCTTCAAAGGCAACGACATCGAGCGGTTTTACCGCTACGGGTTGCTGGCCAACCCGGCACTTCGCATTTACAAACCTTGGCTCGACACGTCCTTTGTCAGTGAGCTAGGCGGGCGCAAGGAAATGTCGGAGTGGCTCGTGGCCCACGGTTTCCCCTACCGGGACAGCACGGAGAAGGCTTACTCCACCGACGCCAACATCCTCGGCGCCACCCACGAGGCCAAATTGCTCGAGCACCTCGACCAGTCGATGGAGCTGGTCGAGCCCATCATGGGCGTTGCTCATTGGCGTCCTGAGGTTGGCATCGACCCGGAAGATGTGATGGTCGAGCTCGAGCACGGCCGCCCGGTGGCGATAAACGGGCGCAAGTTTGCCGATGCAGTGGAACTTTTTCGCGAGGCCAACGCCATTGGCGGCCGCCATGGGCTCGGCATGTCCGACCAGATAGAGAACCGGATCATCGAGGCCAAGTCCCGGGGTGTATACGAAGCGCCAGGCATGGCGTTGCTTTTTTGCGCGTACGAACGCCTGGTCACCGCTATCCACAACGAGGACAGCATCGCTCAGTACCACGCTGACGGGCGGCGCCTGGGCCGGTTGCTGTACGAAGGGCGTTGGTTCGACCCTCAAGCCATGATGTTGCGCGATTCCCTCCTGCGCTTTTTTGCCTCGGCGGTCAGTGGCAAAGTGACGTTACGTCTCCGCCGTGGTGAGGACTACACGATCCTGCGTACCGACGGCCCCAATCTGTCGTACCATCCCGACAAACTCTCCATGGAGCGCACGGAGGACGCCGCCTTCGGGCCTGCCGACCGCATTGGTCAGTTGACCATGCGAAACCTGGACATCGCCGACACGCGCACCAAGCTCGAGCTCTACGTGCAAATGGGTACTCTGGCGCCGGCCCAGTCCGACCTCGTCGGCTATCTCCAGCCGGGCGGGGCACCCGCCATCGCAGCGAGCGACGCTATTGAGCAACCACAGGAGGACGCTCTCGACCGGGCCGCACTGGATACGGGAGTCGACTGAGCGCCAACAGGTCCCTGAGTTTTTAGCGGTGCCTCAGCTTGTCTGGGCCGGGGGCAAGTGCGCTTCGGCTTCGGGCCGAGGCGCAGGCTCGCGCCGGCGCCAGTCGTCAGGGATCGTCGCCTCCAAGACGTCGTCGACGGTGACGATCCCGAGCAGTCGCCCGGCGGGGTCGACAACCGGCACAGTAAGCAGGTTGTAATCCGCCATCACCAAAGCGACATCTACCAGGTCAGTGTCGGCGGACACCCTTACCGGGTCGAGGTCTGCCAGCCCGCCCAAGGCGATCTGTGGACCAGCCTGGAGCATTTCCACGACGGGGACGACTCCCACCAGCGTGCCGTCTTTGGATACGACATGGACTGAGGTCCGTGCCGCCATCTCCAGGTGGGCCGCCCGCTGCAAGGCCTCCAGGCCGTCGCTCACGCTGTCCGACGCGCCGCAGGCCACGAGATCAAGGTTCATCAACCCTCCGGCGCTGGCCGGGTTGAAGCGCAGGAGAGTCAGGAGTTTGCTTCGCGTGCCGGCGGGCAGCTGCTCCAGCACCTGCTGGCGCCGGCCCTGTGGCAGGCTGGCCAGCGCGTCGGCCGCGTCGTCGGGTCGCATACGGGTAAGCACGTCAGCCACCTCGGGGTCGCTCTTGCCGGCGAAAAGGCGTGTGGCCAGATCGGGGTGGAGCTCCTCGAAGACATCTGCCTCGAGTTCGGGATCGCTGTGGACAGCCTCCAGCAGCTCGGTCCCTTCTTTAGTCGAGGCTTCCTCCAAGAGGTCGGCCAGCTGCGCCGGCTTCAGGCGCGTGAGCCGGCCCAGGAGCATGCGGCTGGCGAAGCTCGGTGCGTGCCCGACGAGCGGCTCGAACGAGGCCCAGTCCTGCCAGGGCGCAGCCCCTCGGCGCCGGGCGAACCCCAGTAGCCCTGATGGGCGGCGTGTGCTCAGGCACGCCACGACCCACCCGCTCGAAGCGGAACGGAGCTCCGCGTCTGATGCCCGAACCAGCTCGGCGTGGGCAACATCGATCAAGCGGTGCCCGAGGACGTCTTGGCGCAGGAGAACTTCACCTTCGCGTCGCTCGAACGAGCGCAGGTCCACTTGTGCAGCGCGCAACACCGTGCGGCGCGGCTCGGTACTGGCGACACGGTCGATCGGCAGGAAAAGCCTCCGTGGCCCGACGGCTACGACCAACCCGATGACCAGGGGGTAATCGCCGGCACGCAGGCGGGCTATGACGTCGTCCACCTTCCCGACGGTCTTGCCGCCAGGAGCGATCATGGCCGAGCCGAGCCAGTCCGACAGGCGAATGCTGGTAGCCGCGGCTGCGGGCTCTCCCACGCCCGCATGATAGCGCTACGTGCGCCCTCGAGCCGATACGCCGAAGGTGTTGAGAAGCGCCCACCGCTCTCCGAGGCGCTGGGCGGTACCGCTTTGGTTTGACCAGTACTTGATGTACTCGACCGTCTCGAAGTCCTTGGCGAGCAGGGCGCCCGCCGTCTCTTCGTCGACGCCGCTACGCACGACGTGGTACTCGACCATGTCGGAGGGGTTCCCGGGATCGTATTTGCCTCGCAGCCGGCGTGTTTGAGTGGCGATCCCCCGAGTGAGGTCTCCTTGGCGCAGGCGCCAAGCGAAGTACCCCGCCTTGTTCAGGTAAAGAGCGCTCTTGCGCGCTCGCGGGTACCACAAAGGCTCCTGCAAGACGACAAGGCTCCCGCCGGACCGGACGCGCGAGGACAGGTCTTCGAGCGCGCTCGCATAGTCGGGGATGTGGTGAAGTACGGAAACGCAAACGACCATGGAGTAGTCGCGCCCCACTTCGCTGAAGCTGCCGTCGGCATTGTGCACGCAGTTGAAGCCGGGGAAGTGGCCAAAGCGAGCAGTGAGAAGGTCCGCGGACGCTTTCGCCATCTCCGCCGCCGTGACTTTGGCTCCTGCCCTTAGCAGCGGTTCTGTGAAAGCGCCGTGGCCTGCGCCGACCTCCAGCACGTTGAGCGGTAGGCCGCGCTGGTTGAGGTTCTCCAGCTCGCTCTGGAGGACGCCAACGAGTTTGTTATTGAGCCGCTCGTGAGCCAGGTGCGGGCTTCCATTGCGGTAGTCCGAGACGGCGCTGTAGTACTCGTCCTGGAAAGTGTTTGTCATTGTGCAACCTGATCTCGGCCATCGGTGCCTACCAAGTCGGTAGCTTTGGCGGCTACTGCAGGGCAGCACAGGCCAGGCATACGAATGGCACGTCTCACGGAGAGCGGAGCTTTGCTACGGCGGGACCCGCCTTCAATGCCTGACACTGGATGTCATGAGCGGGCTGGCCCCCCAGTGATACGCGCCGGGATGGCGGCCCTGTCGCTCGGACAATCAAATCAGGTACAGCTTTAAATTCGCTACAGCATCGGCGCTAATACGTGTACCCCAGCAAATATCTGCTGACGTGTGGCACGTGCCAGCCGACGCACACGATGGTGCCGTCGTCTCGCAGCTGTCGGTAGCACCTGGACGCCCTCCACGTGCTAGGTTCGCCTCGCGAAAGTCCGAGGCTCCCGGCGTTCTTCCAGGCCCTTTGGCGCCATTCCACCCCGAGCGACGGGCCGAGGGGAGAGATTATGGAGACGATGACTTTGCTGGCCCCGGCCACCGGCTCGTCCGGCTACCGGGCGCTGACCGACCAGGTCAGAGAGGCCGGGTTGCTGGAGCCGCGCGTCGGGCGTGAGATGACCCGCATAGTGTTCACAACCTGCGCCTTCGCTGGCGGATGGGTGGCATTGCTGGTCGTCCACGGGACATGGGCCGCTCTGGCGACGGCGGCCTACCTCGGTGTGGCATCCACCCAAGTGGTCTTCATAGGCCACGATGCCGGCCACCGCCAGATCTTCGCCTCGCGCCAGGCCAACCGTGCCGTCGGCCTCGTCGTGGGCAACTTGCTCACCGGCTTGAGCTTTGGATGGTGGGTGCCCAAGCACGCGGCACACCATGGCCATCCCAACCAGGTCGGACGCGACCCCGACATAGCGCCGGGGGTCATAGCCTTCGTGCCGGAAACGGCGGTCACCAACTCCCGTGGGCGCCGGGCTTTCCTGCGCTGGCAGGGCGCCCTGTTGTTCCCGCTCATGTCGCTCGAGGGCGTTTCCATGCGGATCGCCAGCGGGCAGTCCATCCGCCGGCGCCGTGACGGCAGCCGTCTCATTGAGGCCCTGCTGATAGTTGCGCACTTTGCCGCTTACCTGGCGCTGGTCTTCGTGGCGCTCCCGCCGCTGCGCGCCCTGGCGTTCATAGCCGTCCAGCAAGCCGTTCTCGGCCTTTACCTCGGGTGCAGCTTCGCCCCGAACCACGTGGGCATGCCGACTTTGGAACAGGGGGCGGTCACGACCTTCGCCTACCGCCAGGTTGTCACCGCCCGCAACATCAGGGGCGGGGCGTTCATTTCGTTCCTTTTTGGCGGCCTCGACCTGCAGATCGAGCACCACCTCTTCCCGACGATCCCGCGCTGCAACCTGCGCCAGGTGCAGCCACTGGTGCGCGAGTTCTGTGCCCGCGAGGGCCTCCCGTACACCGAAGAGGGCCTAGTCGAGTCCTACGCCAACCTGGTCCGCTACGTGTGGGCCATCGGCCGCGGGCGCCCGGCGGCCGCGGCCGTCGCTCCGCAGAACTAGGGCCTCCGGGCTCTTACCAGCGCTCCCGACGCCTGGGCCCGGCGCGATCTCCGCCGCGGGAGGGCTGGCCGGCCCCCTCGCGCTCGTAGCGGACATTGGGCCGCTGGCCCTTGATCATGGCCCGGCGCAGAGCCGCAATGATCCCGTCGGCCGCGTCCCTGGGTACCTCGACCAGGGAGAAGTTCCTGGTGATGTCGATGGCGCCGATGTCGCGTCCAGAAAGGCCGGATTCGCCGGCAATGGCACCCACAAGGTCCCCTGGGCGGATGCCCGCGTCCCGGCCTGCTCCGATGTACAGCCGCACCATCTCGGCACTCAGAGGGCGCCGGCCGCCGCCCGAGCGGTCGCCGCCGGCTGGGCCTTTGAACCGATCGAAAGCGCTGTCCCTCACCCCTCCAGGGCGTCCCGGGAGCTTGCGCTCGGACGGGGGGCTGGGTTCGGGTATCTCCTCCTCGTCGTCCGCCCCGCCCAGGCCGTCGTGGACAAGTTTGACGGCGGCAAGCGCTACCTCCATTACGTCGAACTCGTCGGCCAGCGACTCCACCACTACACGGAACGAGTCGAGGTCCCCGTCCCTCAGGTGCTCGCGAAGGGCCGCACGAGTGGAGTCGAGGCGTCGGGCCCGTACGTCGGCGACGGTCGGGATCCGCTCCAGCGGCACCTTTCGCCCGGTGACCCGCTCGATCATCTTGATCATGCGGTACTCCCTCGGCTCCGCCAACGTGAGAGCAACCCCCTCCCGCCCGGCCCGGCCCACCCGGCCGCAGCGGTGCAGGTAGACCTCGGGCGAAGAGGGCACGTCGTAGTTGACGACGTGCGTGAGCACGTCGACGTCTATGCCGCGGGCCGCGACGTCAGTGGCGACGATCAGTTCGGCGGTGCCGCTCCGCAAGCGCTGCATTACCCGGTCGCGCTGCTCTTGGCCCATCCCCCCGTGCAGCCCCTCGGCTCTAAAGCCACGCCCGTTCAGCGTCTCGGTCAGGCTGTCCACCTCTTCACGCGTCCGGCAAAAGACGAGCGCGGCGGTGGGGGCCTCCACGTCCAAGAGGCGCCCCAGGGCTGCCGGCTTGTACTGGCGGGTGACGAGGTAGGCACGCTGGCGCACGAGCGGTGCATTGCCCGAGGCCCGCTCGGCCTCCGCCAAGCGCACCCGGACGGGGTTGCGCAGGTGCCTGGAGGCTATGGCGTCGATCCGCGGGGGCAGGGTGGCGGAGAAAAGGACGGTCTGTCGCTCGGTCGGGGTGGTGCTGAGGATCCCCTCGATGTCTTCGGCGAAGCCCATGTCCAGCATCTCGTCGGCCTCGTCGAGCACTACCACCTGTAGCTGGTCGAGACGCAGCGTGCCCCGCTCCAGGTGGTCGAGAGCCCGCCCGGGAGTGGCCACGACCACGTCGGCCCCTTCGTCGAGGGCGCGCAGCTGCCGCCCGATCGGCTGGCCCCCGTAGATGGGCACGACCCTGGCTTGGAGCGGCTTGCCATAGCGGTGCACCGCTTCGGATACCTGGATAGCCAGTTCCCTGGTGGGCACAAGGACCAGCACCCGGGGGGAGCGGCGCCCCCTGGGCCCTTCATTGGTGGCGCCGTCCGCGAACACCCTCTGCAGCGCGGGCAGTGCGAACGCCGCTGTCTTGCCCGTGCCGGTGGCAGCTTGGCCAACCAGGTCCCGGCCTGCAAGCAGGAGAGGGATGGCCTCGCGCTGGATAGGCGTCGGTTCTTCGTAGCCGAGTGCCTCCAGCGATCGGACCAGCTCAGGGCGCAGCCCAAGGTCGCCGAAGCCTGGCTCTCCCGCCACCTCCGTCTCGGATGGCAGGGCGTCGTCAAGCTCTGGTTGGGTCACGGGCTCGGGCTGGTCGGGCATATCCACGCCGACCATCATCGCCGGTCCGAACACCTAGCACGGCAAGTGGCTGGCCTGTCACCCGCACGAGGCCTGTCACCCGCACGAGACCTGTCAGCCGCACAAGACCTGCCAGCCGCACAAGGTCGTCCTGGGGCTGGTGGACCATGAGCGTGGCGGCACTAGCCTGTTGGCACCGTGAGCTACGCCGTGGACTTCGTCAACGTCTCGACCGTCGGGCTGGAGGCGTCGCCGTACGCCCCCGCCCTAGCCGGCCTACGGGCCAACGAGGCCCGCTATTTCAAGAACAAGTACGACTTGGCGTTCACGGTCCAACCGGCTGCCGAGGCTGAAGAGACAATCGCCTGGGTGCACCGGATCCTCAGGGACGAGCGCGATATCGTGATCGCCTCGCCGCCGCTGGAAGCAGCGGCCCAGGTGGTAGAGAACATCAGATGGCCCTATGTTTTCTACCGGAGCGGGCTTGCGGTCAACGTGTTGTACACGCTCGACGACCCGAAGAAGCGAGCCGTCGGCTTCAAGCTCTGCGACGGGATGGAAGTGCCCACCGAGCTCGCCTCGTTCAAGTTCGCTCGGCAAAAGTCCAAGCTGGCGGGGACTATTCGCGGTTCCTTCTTCGTCATCAAGGGCGAGTACTAAGCGACGACGCGCTCAGCACGGCGGTGGCGAGCCTGACGCCATGGACGGAGCCTTAGGCCTTGAAGTCCTGGTTCGTGCCGGGCATGTTCTTGCACGGCCACTGGTTCAGTTGCTGGCCCCAGTTGGAGCCCGCGCCGTACACGTCCAAGCAAAGGCCGCTGTTTTGGTTGACGAACTGCCACGAACCGTATGGGCTTAGGTTTCAATGGCGTTGCTACTCTGTTACGTACACGCGCCGGGCCTGCGGTCCCAGGTGCCGACAGGAGCGGGTGGCCCGGGCAGTCTTGGCGGCCAAAAACCGCAGGTGAGCCCAAAACAGCTAGAAGTCCCAAAAACAGCTAGAAACGCTCCGTCCGGTCAGTCGCCAGGCATCTGATAGGCGCTCCACGGACTTACCGGCTCACAACCGAAGTCCTCGGGAGCGACGTCCGCCATCGTCTGGGCGAGCTGCCAAAGGTGCCCTCCGAGGTCCCCGAGAGTGCATTCACGTTCCCCGTACACCCGGTCTACAGGGGCTTCGAGCACCACGGCACCGTGGTCCCGAGCGCGCGCAAAAGCGGCATCGACATCATCGACTCGTACTCTCACTAGGTGGCTGTGGCCGATGGGTGCCGGAGGTCTGCGATCACTGCCGAGATCAGCGACGATCACCGCACCATCAGCGCCCACTCCCATCTGGGCCCGGTGGTCTTCACCAATACGCGTCCGCTCTTCAAAGCCGAATGCGGCCGCCAAGAAGGCGACGGCAGCCCGCACGTCGGGGTACACCAGGACCGGGACCACGGTCGGGGGCGGCACTGACCTGTTGGTCTTCACATATCCTCCTCGTCCCGCTCTGGCGGCCAAGCGGACAGCGGCCGGCCGACCTGGGGCATACGAACAGTACACAGGCAGTACACACGAACGGGCCCCTTACCCGACAAGTGCCGCTATAGGCGCCGGAGCCTAAGCCCACATCTCGTTGAGCCAGTGTAATTGCACTTCGCGCTGGAAACCTTGACCGCCTTCGTGGTCGTTGAACGGGTACTCGACGATCTCCTTGTGGCCGCCATAGCGGTTGTAGGCGGCGTATACCGTCGAGGGGGGGCACGTCTGGTCCATCAGCGCGACGGAGAACAGCGCGGGCACCCGAGCCCAGGTCACAAGGCCGGCGCAGTCGAAGTAGGAGAGGGTGGAGAACACAGTCCTGCTTTTATGCCGGTGCACGCTCAGGTAACGAGTGATCTCCCCATAAGGGTCCGTGGGTGCGATCCGTACAGCTCGGCGAAAGTCGCACAGGAAGGGCACGTCCGCCATCACGCCGGCAATGTCGGGCAGGAGTGCGGCGACGGCTAAGGAGATCCCACCACCCTGACTGGCGCCGGTGACGACGACCTGGTCGGCTCGCACGAGCGGGTGAGCCCGGACCGCGTCGACAGCGAGCACGGCGTCAGTGAAGACCCTCCGGTAGTAGTACTGCTCCGGGTCGAGGATCCCTCTCGTCATGAAGCCGGGGTGCGCAGGCCCAGAACCGTCCGGGTCACTCGTGTCGCCCGGGCTCCAAGCGCTTCCTTGCCCCCGGGTGTCAACTATCAGGCAGGCGTAACCTGAGAGAGGCCACACGTCCGTGTCGATGGGCAGGCCCCGCCCTCCCCCATAGCCTTGGTAGCGCACGACGACGGGAAGCGGGGTGTGCGAGGTTGCCGGCACATGAAGCCAGGCCCGTACCGGGCTACCACCGTACCCCGAGAAGGTCACATCGTAGGTGTCGAGCAGCCTCATGCCAGTGTTCAATGGTTCGAACTGCGCCGGCCTGGCCAGCGCCCGGCTCGTGCCAATGGTGCGCGTCCAGAACTCAACCGCGTCAGGCGGGAGGGCGATGTCAGGCGCGTAAGCACGAAGATCGTCTTCAGCTAGGTCGTAGTAGGGCAATTCGTTTCACTCCTGAGTGCTGGCTAGGGCAAGAAGGACTTGGGCGCCAAAGAGGGCTTGGTGGGCCGCTCTAATCCGGCCCCGAGCTTGTGGCGGCCCTGCTGGTGATCGGCCCGGGCAGAGCGAATTCCGGCCCTACGAAGGGCCCTAGGATATCCCCAGTGAACTCTGCGTCGTCAGCGAGGAAACCCATGAACGCGGGATCCCCGTGGACGTTAGTCACCACCTTGCCGGCGTAGAGGGGACCGAAGGGTGTGCCAGCCCCTATGGGCACGTCGCTGACGACCCAGGGGCCGCTCAGCCGAGGCGCCCACATGACGAACGTACCCGAACATGCCTGGACGCCCGGCCGTTGTTTCCTCGCTTCGGAGTGATCAGCGGCTCGGCACGAAAAAAGTACGGCAACCGGTCCGTCCGCGCTTCCGAGCAGTTGGGGAACCTCCATCTGAGCGAACTCGGCCGGTGCAGCTAATGGCGGCAGCACTTCCCAGGAAATGAGGTCAGTAGAGCGTGCATGGCCGATGGTGCCGGCAGCGTGGGCTGGTTGGCCGATTGCTCGGGCCGTGATGAGAGCGTGAGAGACGCCATCCGAGCCGGCTGCGACCAGGTACGGATCGCGCCACGCCTCGTCTGGAGCACTCCCCTTACCGATCCGTTGGTACCAGCGAGGGTCAGCCTCCATAACCGGGTTTTCACCGTGTTTTTCCCAGTGCACCAGGTCGTTGGATTCGGCAAGGCCGATCCTTTGCACCCGGCCATCTTCGACTTTGGAAATACCCGTGTAGAGCATCCTCCACTCTCCGGGATGACCGAGCACACTTCCTGTCCATATGGCCATGTCGTCCCACTCTCCGGGCGCGCCCGGGCCCAGTGCGTCTGGCAATAGGCGCCAATGCTCGAAGTCGAGCGAGACCGCATGTCCCACGGTGGCTCTGTGATGGCGTAGGTCCGGGTCAATAAGCGAGCGCGGTGCCTGGAGGTAGAAGATGTGTTGCTCTGCGCCGTTCTGGGCCAGCCAGAAGTCCCATACCCATCTGTCTAGGATGCTTAGCCCCATCATCCATCAACCCTTCAGTGAGCCTTGTAGCAATGCCGTCACGAAGTGCCGCTGGAACAACAGGAACAGAAGGATGGTAGGAGCGAGGATGAGCAGAGAGCCAGCGGACAGCAGTGGGATATTGGTGCCCCATTGACCCTGGAACGCCCCGAGAGCACCCGCCATGGTCCGGTTGGTGGGATCCTCGACTATCACGATGGAGAGCAGGAACTGGTTCCAGGTCCATACGGATAGAAGTATCCCTAACGAGATGAGCGCGGGCCGGGCCAATGGGACGTGTACCCGCCAAAACAGCTGCCACGTCGTGGCACCGTCTACCCGTGCTGCCTCTGACAGTTCGCTGGGTGTATTGACGAAGTGGGCGCGCATCCAGAACACGGCAAAAGGCATGTACAGGCCTACCAGGGGCAGGATAATGCCCCACCGGCTCCCCAACAGGCCCATTTCGCGCATCTCGTAGTAAATGGGGACGATGATGCCCTCGAGGGGCAGTGTCAAGCCGAAGAGGAAAAGGATAAATGCCGCCTGGCCACCGCGCACTCGTAGGTGGCCGATAGCGAACCCAGCGAAGGTGGCAAGCAGGACGGAAACAGGGACCACGCCGATGACGATGGAGGTGCTCGACATGAGCAGCCTGCCCATGTTGGCAACATTGAAAGCACTGACGAAGTTGCCCCACTGAGGGTGTTGCGGCCACGAGATGCCTAGCGGGTAGCTGCCCGAAGGGAACAATGCGCTGGTGAACATGCTGACGAACGGCAGCAGGGTCACTGCCATTATGACAACCAACATGAGGGCCCCAACTACCGAGTACCGGCGTGAGACGATCAACGCTCTGCCCCCCGGCGGCCGAACCACTGGATTGGGGTAATACAAGCGATGACCAAGACCATCAGGACGACTGCGAGAGCCGATGCCAGGCCCACCTGCCGGTTATAGAACGCCAGTTGGTATATCTCAAGCCCCGGCACCATCGTTGCGTTGCCCGGGCCTCCCTGAGTGGCGATGTACACGATGTCGAAGGCGGACAAGGCCGCGATGACGGTCACCGTGACGCAGACGATCAGCTCCTGGCGCAGCGCAGGCAGAGTGATAGACACAAACTCGCGTACAGGCCCCGCACCGTCGAGCTGGGCGGCCTCGTAAAGAGAGGTGTCGACCTTCGTCATGCCCGCCAGGAGCAGCACTGTGCACAGGCCGAGCAGGACCCATGCGCCGATGACGCCCACGGCTGGGAGGGCGGTGTTGAAACCGGCCAACCATGACTGGGTCAGGCTGTGAAGCCCGAAGAAGGAAAGGATCTGGTTGATGGCCCCATTGGTCGACAGCATCCAGCTCCACGCGATGCCCGCAGCCACCAGCGGCACCACTTGGGGCAGGAACAGTACGGTGCGTGCGAGCGCTGCCATGCGCCCCGTTACAAAGCGCCGCATCACGGTGGCGACCGCCAGCCCCAGCGTCACCGGGATGACGCTGAAAAATACGAGGAGCTCAAAAGAGTGCTCGAGCACCGCGAGCAGCTGCCCATTGGTGAACACAGTTCGGAAATTCGCCAGGCCAGCCCACGTGCCGGGGGCTACGCCGTCCCAGTTGTAGAACGAATAGCGCAGTGTCTGGATGATGGGCCACAGTACGAACACGCCATAGGCCGCCAAAGCCGGCAAGACGAAGAGCCAACCACTGGCTAGCGAACCGCGTGGCTTCGCAGAGAGTACACGCGGTTCGCTGCTGATGGCAGTCGCCTGCGCCGGCACTGATGGTGCAGTGCTGGCCATGGACGGGCGCTAGGGGGTGTGGAGCTCTTGCTCGTACTGCGCTTGCACGGTTGACAGTACGGCCGCCGGAGTTATTTGGTTGCCGAACAACTTTTGCACTGCCGGAGTCCACGCTTGGGCGTCGATTGGCCCCGTCGCATTGGCTATGAAGCCCATAACCCCGTCCTGTTTCGCGATCACTTGGCCTGCAGTTAGCGTCTGCGAAGTTACAGTACCCGGCTTTACCGGGGGTATGGGTTCATTCGCCGGGCCGCCGGGGTTGGAGCCACCCACTCGTACGTTCAGTGCCCTCGCCGCCGGGTTGGTCTCAACCCAGTTGAGGAAGAAGGCAGCGCAGTTGGCGTGGGGGGCATTTGCAGCGATCCCGTAGGTCAGCGGTGCAGACATTGCCCCATGATGACCGCCCGCCTTGAGCGGCGGGAAGAGGAAGAAGCCGTACTTGCCAGGCGCGGAGTGGTCGAAGTTCCCAGATTCCCAGTCACCATCGAATATGAACAGCCCGGTGCCCTTGAGGAACCGCCCCATCATCGTCGAGTAGTCGACGGCGTTGGCATCAGAGTTGAAGTACCCGCGCTTGATCCACATGTCAAGGTGGTTCACGGCCTGCAGGTTCGCCTTTGTGTTGATTGTGGCATGAGGCTGGTCGAGGACCCATTTGTTGATGGGCGCGACCGAACCTGTATCGGCGATGTTGTAGTCGGCCATGAGGTACTGCAGGGGGAAGATCAGGCCACCGTTGCCGGCGCTGTCAAACTGCTCCACGGGAAGTATGCCCTTTGCCTTGGCTCGTGCCAGGTCGGCATCAAGTTGCGCCAGCGTCGCCGGGGCCTTGGTCATGCCTATCTTGGCCGCCAGCGATTTGTTGTAGAACACACCTGTCATGCTGTAGTTGATGCCCATGGCCCAAAGCGGCCCTACACCCTGGGGGCTGCCGCTTGGATCGACTCGAAGCTGTTCCAGATCCGAGGCGGGGAAGGTGTTCCAGTGGAACGTGTTGAAATACCCATCAAGGTTCTTTAGCAGGTGGTCTTTGACTAGGCCGGTGATCTGGGGCATGCGCATGAGATCCGGCGGGTTGGGGCCGCCGAGGACCAGCGGAGCGTCTTGCGTTATGACCGCGAATGCGTCCTCGCGGATCTTCCATTGGACGTTCGGGTGCTGCTTGGTGAACAGCTTGGTGAGGTCGACGATATCGGGAAAGCCGGTCTCGAAGTAGCCGCTCATCGTGACCGGCTTCGTGCCGCAGTTTGCCTGGAAACTGGCCGAAGCTGCGGCCGCTGTCGCCGCCTGCTCGCCAGCCGGGACGTTTGCCAGTACGGCCGCAGTCACTAGGCCGACTACGGCGGTGGAGCGGAGCAGGAGCCCCCTTGGGCGCTTCATTGCGCGGACGTGTACGGCTGACATAGTCCTCCTTTAACGGGACTGGAGAACCTTCCGCCTGGCTTGCGCCGGTGCGTCACAGCCAGCGTAGAGGTCCCCCATCTATGTTCGCTAAATCGAATTAGCTCAGATCATCATGAAGGACCAGGCGTCAGTTGTCAAGGCACCCCGAGGGCCGGCGTCGGGTAACTGCCGCACCGGCGCCAAGAGTGTAGGCTGTGGCCGTCGCCTGGCGATGCGCGAGGCTTGCCTGTTGCTGAGGCTTCCTTCGCTCGAGCCCCTCCCTTTCTACGCCGGAGTCATCGAACCTGTGGGTTGGACGGGGCGATGCACACCAGGGCAGGCATCACTAAGCTCAAAGCCATGGTTGCACGGGTGACCTTGGCCCACGTCGCCCGCCTTGCTGGTGTCTCGCAGACTACGGCGTCGTTTGTCCTTAGTGGCCGCCGGGTAGAGATGCGGATCTCGCCTGAAGTAGAGGCCCGGGTACTGCGCGCCGTCCAGGAGACCGGTTATCGGCCCAACGTCGTCTCGAGGAGCCTGCGCACAGGGACGACCAACACCATCGGTTTCATATCAGACACCGTCGCCACCACTCCGTTCGCAGGCCACCTCATTTGGGGTGCGCTCGACGCAGCCCGCGAGCATGACCACCTGCTCGTGATCGCCGAAACAGAAGGCGATAAGCAGCTGGAACGGGAAGCAATTTCGATGATGCACGATCGCAGTGTCGACGGGATCATCCTTGCCTCGATGTCCACTCGGCGCGTCTCGCCACCCACCGCCCTACTGGACAGGCCCAGTGTGCTGCTCAACGGCCTGCCGATGCGCCCCGGTTCCCTCACCTCAGTGGTGCCCGACGAGGTGGAGGCAGGGCGCAGTGCGGCACGGGTGCTGGTCCAAGCCGGGTACCGGGACGGCATATTTATCGTCGGAGCCGGCACGAAACCGTCCGAGACGCCACGCGGGGCGCTGGCCGCCGCCGAGCGCCTTGTCGGCATAAGGGAAGTGCTCGAGGAGGCCGGCACGCACCTGGCAGGGGGCGTGATGCTTACGGCCTGGCAGCCTCGCGACGGTTACGACGCCACCAGGTCCTTGCTGGACCGCACGCCGGAACCGGAAGCGCTCGTGTGTTTCAACGACCGCTTATCGGTCGGCGCTTACCAGGCGCTCGAGGACGCCGGGCGCAAGGTGGGCGAGGATGTGTCGATCGTTTCGTTTGACGACGACCCTGTTGCCTCCTGGCTGAGGCCTCAGCTGACAAGCATCGCGTTGCCGCACTACGAGCTGGGCAAATGTGCGGTGGAGATCCTCCTGTCCGGCGGGGGCCGCGAGCGTAGCGGTGCCAGGGTCCACCGCGTGCCGATGCCGGTGCGGCTGCGTGACTCGGTGCGCAAGCCCATCACTTGAAGGCGTTAGCCTTGCCTTCACCGGGCATGGCGCAGCCGCCGTCTCCAAGCCCTGGTGGCTTCACCCATAGCCGCTCCCGGTCGCTATTTACACCCGGCGATTGCCCGCGTTACGTGCTACTCCGGTCGTGTGCACGCCGGAGCAACGGTGCTCTTCCCAGTGGAGGGTTAGGCCATCGTCGGGTCGGCGCTCGATCGTGAGCAGACGTAACTCGGCCAGGCGGTAGAGGCCTCGCTGCGCGGCGAGGGCAACGTCTCCTACTGCGATCACAGCGCAGCCGGCCGCGAGCCCCGCGTCTACGCCGGGGCCGGTGTCCTCGATGACGATTGCGGTCGACGGGAGCTGCCGCAAGCGAGCCGCGGCGGCGAGGTATCCCTCCGGTGCCGGCTTGCCCATCGTCACGTCGTCGGCCGTGACCACAACGGCTGGCATTGGGAGGCCCGCCGCGGCCATACGTTGTTGTGCCAACTGCCTGCCGGCCGATGTCACCAGTGCCCACCGGGCTTGCGGGATCTCCGAGAGGAGCTGTGCCGCCCCGGGGACGGCGACGACATCCTCGCGGTCGTCGATCTGGGCGAGTTCGATCCGGCGGGTTTCGTCGACTACGTTCGTGCCGGGTCGCGCCAACATCCGCACGGTTTCCGCTGTGGGCCGGCCGTGGGCCATGGCGAGCACGTCCTTGACGTCCAAGTCGTGCCGGTCAGCGAACGCGTTCCAGGCTCGCTCCACCGCGCCCGTTGAATCGACGAGCGTGCCGTCCATGTCGATCAGCAGCACTTCAGCGGGCACGGTCACCCGTCGCGGCTCTTGCTTGGGCAGGACGGGAGGTTTGGTTTCGGTCACGGTCCTGCTTTCCTTGGCTCTGTCGTGGAGAATGCTACTGAGCAGGTCGCCGACGGTGGTGCGCGACGACCGAGGGGGCCAGCGTGCGGAGCAGAGCCGGAAGGCTGAAGACGTCGTCCAAAAGGTTCACGCGACTCTGGGTACTCTCGGAAGCGTGCCAGAAGCGATGTGTGCCGCCGACGGGCGCCGAGACCGTTAGGGTCCCCTGTGCGGCTATCTGGGCTGAGGTACCCAAGGCGACCTGACGGGTGGAAAGTCTACGGCGCCGGCAATCTCGCCCGGCGCAAGCAGTTCCCGGTTTACGTTGCCTCTTCGCATCCAAGCCGGCCCTGATGGATCCCGCACGGCACACCTGTCTGCGCCGCCACGGGCAGGCCGCTACCAGTGCCGTTACCTATTGAGCAAGCCACTTTCGGACCTCGAGGAGACTGCTTTGCAACAACGATGCGGTAAAGGAGCGGCGTACTTCGTTGTGCGCCCGAACAGTGCAGCCCATGGGCCCGCGGCCCGGCTCGCGGCCGTGGCGTTGCGGCCCTGGCCAAGGCGGCGACTGTTGGCCATGCTGGCGACTTGCCTCGTTATCATGTCAGGCGTACCTGCCAGCAGCACTGGCACCGCCTTTGCTGACAGCACCGCCTTTGCTGACAGCACGGCGGCACACGCCCGAGGCGGGGACTTGTACGTCCTGTGCACCAACAGCGTGTCTGTCGTCGACAGCGCCAGCGGGCAGGTGCTCCGCAGCATCGCGCTCTACAACCCACCCGGCGAGTTCCCCGCCCCGGTGGCGACGGGGCTTGTCGTCCAAGCCGGTGACCACCGTGCCCTGGTGGCTACCGCTGCGGCTGGCCTGGAGACGGTGGACCTACATGAGGGCAAAGTAGTCTCGGTCAACCCGGCAGTCGACAACGCTTACGGCATCTCGCCCGGGGCGCGGGGCTTGGCGGCGTTCGTCCTCCAAGCGAGCGGGGTGGAAGGGACGCCGGTGGTGGTGCCGATCGGTGTAACCGGCAAACGCCTACGAGCGGTACCGCTCGCAAACGTAGGAGAAAACGTTCAAGCCATAACGACGTCGCCAGACGGTGAGGATGTCTATGCCCTTCTCTTTCAGGGCCTTCTCGTTCGCGTCCATATACGCACGTTGAGGGTCGGCGCCCGGTTTCGGGTCCCGGGCCCCGCCAACGATGTGGCGATCAGCCCGGACGGCCAGTTCGCGTACGTCACCGTGGGCAGGCCTAGTGGCCTCGTGAAGGTCAAAGTCGGCGACGGTGCTGTCTCCAGGGTGAGCACCTTCGGAGCAGACCCCTACCATATTGTGGTCACGCCGGACGGGCATAGGGCCTATGTGAGCGATGGCGGCCGGGTGTTCCCTGTGGACCTTGCCAC
>DASSZK010000402.1:0-3114 GCA_035702845.1 Acidimicrobiales bacterium | reverse complement strand
GACAGTGCCGGTCGTCGTGCTTCTCTTCCTCGTGCGTCACCACCTCGCAGGCGGCCTGATCAAAGGGGCGGTCAAATCCTGATATGAGCCTTCTCGAGCGACCCCACCACGACGGCTCGGTCCTTTACGTGGAAAACCAGGCGCCCGAGCTGGGCGACGTGGTAAGCGTGCGAGCCCGGGTGCCGGCCGCCGCCGGGGTCAGCGAGGTCCACATCCGGTTCCTACGCGATGGCGAGCCCTGCTTCGTCGAGGCGAAACCTGATGGCGTTGCCAACGGCGAGTGCTGGTGGCGGGCAGACGTGGAGCTGCGGAACCCGTTCACTAACTATAGGTTCCTGCTGCGTCGTGAGCACGGCGCCTACAGCTGGCTCAACGGTACAGGTGTCCACCAGCACGAGGTCGGCGACGGGGAAGATTTCCGCCTCAGCACCTTCGCCCCTCCTCCTGCGTGGGCACAAAAGGCCGTGGTGTACGAGATCTTTCCAGACCGTTTCGCCTCCTCGGGGGCGCGCCGCGAACTGCCTGGTTGGGCGGTGCCCTGCGACTGGTATGCGACCAAGGTCGCCGAGGACGGCGCGCTCACGGCCAGTCAAGTTTTCGGCGGGGACCTCGCCGGCATAGAGGCGCACCTCGGCCACGTGCAGGACCTCGGGCCGAACGTTATCTACCTCACTCCCTTTTTCCAGGCGACATCAGCCCACCGCTACGACGCCGAGACCTTCGGGTCCGTCGACCCGCTCCTTGGTGGGAACGAAGCCCTGGCGTCGTTGGCCATTGCGGCGCAAAATAGGGGCATCCGCCTCCTGGGGGACCTCACGACAAACCACTCAGGCTCCAACCATGAGTGGTTCAAGGCCGCCCAGGCAGGCCCGTCCTCACCAGAAAGGGATTTCTATTACTGGACGGACGACCCGCCGGGCTACGCCTGTTGGTACGGCCACCCCAGCCTGCCAAAGTTCAACTATGCCAGCCCTTTGCTCTGGGATCGCCTGGTCAGGGGGCCGGGCTCTGTTGCTGCGCGGTGGTTGCAAACCCCCTATGGTCTCGACGGTTGGCGGGTAGATGTTGCGAACATGACTGGGCGTTATGGCGCGGACGACTTCAATCTGGCGATCGCTCGGGCCATGCGGGCAACGATGACAGAGGCTAGACCGGACCCTCTTTTGATCGCCGAGTACGGTCACGACTTCACCCACGAAGTACGAGGCGATGGTTGGCACGGGGTCATGAACTACGCCGGGTTCACCAAACCGGCCTGGGCCTGGTTGGCCCCGCTCGACAGCAGCATCATGTTCCTGGGACAGCCAGTGGAGGTACCACGCAGTCCTGGGGCCCTCGTGGCGCGCACGATGACAGAGTTCATGGCACGCGTCCCGTGGCGGGTCGCGACCCACCACTTCAGCCTGTTATGTTCTCACGACACCCCCCGCGTTCGCACCGTGACAGGTGACGCCGCCAGGGCGCGGGTCGGGGCGGCGTTGTTGTTCACTTTTCCCGGGATCCCGATGGTGTTCTCCGGCGACGAGATAGGCCTAGAGGGGCTTACCGGGGAGGGTTCGAGGACGCCGTTCCCATGGGAGCGCCCTGAAAGCTGGGACCGCGAGACGTTGAGCACGTACAAGGCGCTGATCGCTCTGCGTAAGTCCTCGTCGGCGTTGAGCACCGGCGGCTTCCGTTGGGCGCATGTGGCGGACGACGCCCTGGCATACCTGCGCGAAGCGCCTGGGCAGCGCCTCCTCGTCCTGCTTACACGCGCAACAGGCAGGGATATTGTCATAGATGCCCGCCACCTGGGGTACACAGCGGGAGCAGCGAACCGTTTCGGTGGTTCCGAGCTGCACGTGCATAATGGGAAAGTGACACTTCCCGGCGACGGGCCGACGGCTCAAATTTGGGAGATCACGTGAAACGTGCTGGCCAACATGCTAAGTGGGACGGAATGACCCCGCGCCATGTGGCGGGGCGGTTGGCGAACGGTTCGCAGGCGGGCTCGCCATGGCTGCGCCTAAAGGATGTGGCGGCCATCGCCGGGGTCAGCGATGCAACGGTCAGCCGGGTGCTCAACGACAAGCCCGGGGTCGCCAAGGAGACGCGTCAGGCGGTCTGTGCGGCCTTGGACCTCCTCGGTTACGAGTGGCCGCGCAAGCCTAACAAACACCGCAGCGGGGTCGTGGGCCTCATAGTGCCCGAGCTGAGCAACCCGGTCTTCCCCGCCTTCGTCCAGGTCGTTGAGAGCGCGCTGGCTGACGAGGGTTACACGCCCATACTCTGCACGATGACGGCTGGGGGCATTTCTGAGGACGAGTACATAGACATGCTCCTGGAGAGGGGTGTCAACGGGGTCATCTTCATCTCTGCTGTACATGCGGACATGTCCGCCGATCATTCGCATTACAACGCGCTCGTCCAGTCGGGCGTGCCTATTGTCTTGGTCAACGGCTACCTGCCAGGTTTGCCTGTCACCTCGATCTCTTCGGACGAGGACGCTGCTGTGCGCGTTGCGCTCAAGCACCTGGTCGCATTAGGCCACCGCAACATCGGCCTCGCCACTGGCCCTCTGCGCTACCGGCCCAGCCTTTTGAAGCGAGACGCCTTTTTACGCTCGATGAAGGAACTCGTTGATGTTGATGCGTCCGGGCTGGTAGAGGTTTCATTCTTTACCGTCGAGGGGGGCCACGCCGCGGCTTTGCGCCTCCTGGGCTCTGACGTCTCAGCCATCATCTGTGCCAATGACCTCATGGCCCTTGGAGCGATCCGAGCCGTCCAGTCGAGGGGTCTACAAGTTCCCGACCACGTCTCGGTCATAGGCTACGACGACTCTTTCCTGATCAGTTTCACCGAGCCCCCGCTCACTACGGTCCGACAGCCGGTGCGAGCCATGGGGGAGGCGGCCGTCCGCGCCCTCCTGGACGAACTAAAGGGCGTCCCGATACCTCCCAACGAACTACTCTTCCACCCCGAGCTGATCCTACGCGGCTCGACCGGCCCAGGGCCGGCGGTGCCGGTTGCCGACGGTTGACGCGCCTCGAATACTGAGAGTGCTCACTGGCCGGTCTCTTGTCCTTCATGGCTTTGTTGAGCCGCATATTTACCATGTCGGTTTGAACTGAGATG
>DASSZK010000388.1:0-13488 GCA_035702845.1 Acidimicrobiales bacterium | reverse complement strand
GGACAAGAGCCACCCCGTCAACCACTGCAGGAACGGCAGGCGAAAGACGTAGAAGCCATAGTTCAACTGGAATATGGGGTCCGTCTTGCCCGGGAACGTTTTCGCGTTGGAAAACAGCAACCAATTGGGCCATTGGGTATGCGCCGTGGTGCCCCCTACCACGGCGAAGACGCAAACCACTACCAAGCGCACCCAGGGACCGTTGGCGCCCACAGCGCGCTGCCAGCGGGATACGAGCTGGTCAGTGGCGCCGGCAGTTGCGGGGTTGTAGATCCCTGCGAGGTGGCGGTCGGCGAGCCACAGGTTGCACCACAACAACGCGCCCAGGAGCAGAGTGAAAGTGGCGCCCAGACCGAGCTCGACGCCGAGCGTTTTTGACCAGACACTGCCAAAGCCGAGCGCTCGGTACCACAGGAAATCCGTGTAGAAGGTGGCAAGCCTTTGCGCTGAGGCCAAAAGCGCGAGGACGGCTCCTGTGATCGCCACCACGGCCCATCTCGAGCGCCGCGAGGCGAGGGCCAGGCGACGAGAGGTTATGGAAGGTGCTCGCATGGGCACCCCAGAGCCTACCCGGGAAGGCTTACGCCCCTTTAGTCGGGGACAGGGCGCATTCACACCCTGGATGGGCCGGTGGGTGCAATTGCCCAGTTGGCCAGGGATCGCCCTTGCGTTGCCTGCCAGCGAGGGTGTTGTCCTCGCAGTCCGGGCACGGCCCTTGCGCCGGGTTGATCGCCCATCTGACGAAAGTGTCCTCTGGCAGGGCATGGTACGCGCCACGAGCAAATGCCGCGGCCACTTGGTCGTGCGCGGCCGCCTCTATACGCTGCGTCTTCCACTCCCGGTATGCGATGCCGAGCGCTTCTGCTATCGCCGTTGGGTCTCCCTCGCCGCGCTCAAACGATTCCTCGAGGCGTTGTCGCAGTGGCTCGGTGATGGAACGCCCCAGCTCCTCGGCGAGGTCATCAACCAGGCCAACAGCGAGATCGGGCACCGGGTGCCCAGGGAACATTTTGACCACCACAGTTCGACCCGCCTCCGCTGCGTCTCGCAGCAAAGGCCTACCGGCCTCGACGAAGCGGTCGGCATGCTCTTCGGGGCCTGGAAGCAAAGCTGCGGCGTGCGGAGTGCCTTTGGCGTTGCGCAGCCTGTCGAGCAGCGAGTTCTGCTCGTCTTGCAGGGCACGCTTGAGCTTGCGACCGAGCGAGCTTTCCAAACGTTCCGTCTGCTGAGCCCGCCGGACGAAGAAATCATCGCCAGGAGCGTCGCCCTGTCTGCTTGTTGCCGGCACTGCGCTGACCTGGGCTGGGCCCTGTGCGCCTGGGTCATCGGGTTCTGGCTCGTCGGTCGTTCGCACGTGGGGGGCGCGCGGATCAGAACCGGCACCCGCTTCGAACGCCACCTGGGGGAGGTCCGCGGATGGACTTACGCCGGCGACCGGCCCTTGGCCGTTGCTGACCGGCTCTCCCAGAGCGCCGGCGCCGTCGACAGAAGCGGCGCCCTTTGTTGGTTCGGCACCGACCGGGTTTGTGCCTTCGTCCGTGGCCGGCTGAGCTGCTGCCAGCGATCTACGGGCTTGCGCCGTGGCCTCTTCGCGGCTGGCCCGCAGGCGGGCAAAAAGGCTCTGCACGTCGCGCTCGGGAGCTTCGGCGGCCTGAGCCAACGCTGCGGGTGGTCCCGTTACGGGGTTCCCAGCCTTTGGAGCGCCGGCTGCAGGTGCCTCAGCTACAGGTGCCTCGGCTACAGGTGCCTCGGCTACAGGTGCCTCGGCTGGCTGCGAGGGCGACGCCGGCCTGATCTGGGTAGCCGGTGCTGCAGGCGCCTGGGCCCGATCGGCGGTACGGGCCTGAACTTGCTCCACCTCGGCTGGGGACAGCAGCCTGACGCTCTCGACTACTTCCGTGCCCTCATGGGCGGCCGTTAGCGTGGAGCGTGTACTGGCTGAGACGGGAGCTTGGCGGCTGGGTTGGCCCCCCCCGGGGGTGTTGGCCGACCGGTCCGTCGAAAGTGCGCTCGCCCCTCCGTTGGCCCGGCCGCTGGCCAAGTCAGCGGCCTTGGGGGCCAGCACCACAGCTGGGCGACCCTCGAACTGTGTTGCAGCCTGCCCCGAACGTAAGGGGCCTGGAGCCGGTTGGCCGGGGACCGGTTGGGTTGGGAGGGCGGTCTGCCCCGGAGAAGAGGGGCCTGGAGAAGAGGGGCCTGGAGAAGAGGGGCCCTGCTTGCCCGCCGGTGCCTCACGCTTGCCTGTCGTAGCTTCCTGTGTGCCGGCAGGAGGGCTGCCCTCCGGTACGGCCGGGCCCGGTTCGCCGGCTGAGCCCGGCGGAGCCCCTGCGGAGTTGCTGAGCGGCGCCCACACGTCGTCGCCTCGCAGATCCAACAACTCTGGGCCTTCGCCCACGCGCTGACGGCCGACGGCGTCTGATGCCGCCCTTGCCTCGGCGTCCGCCCTTTGCAGTTCGTCGGTTACTTCGTCCAGGGTGCGGCGCACGACCATGTAGGCGTCTAGCAGTCGTTCTCGGCCCGCACGCAGTTGCTCGATCTGGACGGTGGCCAGCTTCCGTCGCCGCGCCAGGTCAGTGAGGATCTTCTCCCTGAGGGCCTGCGCACCTTCCACGGTCTCCTCGGCTCTACGGGCGGCATCGGCGCTCACCTCTGCCTGCGACTGTTCAGCCTCAAGCTGGATGCGAGCAGCCTCCTGTTGCGCCCGCTCGAGTATGTCCTGCGCGGCCCGCTGAGCCTCGACCGTGCGCTCCGAAAGCACGGCTTGGGCTTTGGCGAGGATGTCAGCCGCCTCCGCTTCGGCTGCGGCCAGGCGCGAGCTCGCTGCGCTCTCGGCTTTGGCACTGATCTCGGCGGCCGCACTTCGTGCACTACGCAGGATCGTTGCGGTCTCTTCGCCGACGGCCGCCATCAAGGTTGCTTCATCCATCACCGGGTGAGCGGCTCGCTGCTCGGCTTCCCGTCTCGCCACTTCCGAACTGGAGACTCGCTCGTTCAGTGCTCGGATCTGGGCCGCCACCTGATCGAGGAAGGACTTGACCTCTTCGGGGTCGAAACCCCTCCAGGTCTGCCCGAAGCGCCGTCCCGCAATCGAGTCAGCCGACATTTCTGGCAGATCTGAGCGGTGAGGTCGCACTCGGTCGTTCGGCATGACCCATCAGCCTAGGGCTGAGAGTAGGGCCATTCCCGTGAACCCGGCTCAACTTTTGCGCCAGTTACGTGATTAACCGCGCTAAGTGCTGAGAGTTTCACCCTGGAAGGACATCATGTGCGGGGTGCCATCCGTGCCGGCAACGAGCCTCCGTAGCGGGTGTGCAGGATGCTTAGGACCTGTCCCAGCGAGGTGACCCCGTACACCCGCAGCCGCGCCCCGGCGACGGCTCTGGCAGTCGCCGCCTCGTCACGGGGGACGAAGAACACCCGAGCGCCGGCGCGCTCCACCGCGACCGTCTTTTCCCGCACTCCGCTCACGTCACCGACCTGGCCGTTGGGGTCGATGGTGCCGGTGGCTCCTACAAAGTGGCCGCCCGTGAGGTTGCCGTTCGTCAGCGTGTCGAGCATCGCCAGCGTGAAGGCGAGGCCGGCCGACGAGCCTCCGATGTTGCCCGCGTTCACCGACAAGGGAAAGGGAAGTGTGAGACGCACCTTGGCTTGTATGTCGACTCCCATGTAGCTGTGGCCCGAAAAGCCCTCTGCGCGCAAGACCTTGGGGGGTGCGGCAAGGTGTAGCACGAGATGGCGCGTCCCGCTCCCGCTCGAGGGGGTCACTGACAGGTGTACTGCCGTCCCCGGTGCCAAGGGTGCGAGCAGTTCGGTCAGGCCCACTGGCCCGCTTACGGCCTTGCCGTTAACAGCCGTAATGACGTCACCGCAATGCAGGCCTGCCTTGGCCGCCGGGGTCCCCGCGAGCACCCCCGACACCAAGGCACCCACCTCGCGTACCGTCCCCCGGTACCCGAGGCGCGTAAGGGCGGCAAGTGCAGCTGCCTCGTCGGCTGACTGCATCTGCTGCGCGTCCTGGCAAGCGAGTTGCGATGGCGGGGTATTGCCCGAGTAGTCCACGACCGGTGCCATCTCGTGGTCGGAGCCGAGTAGGCCAAGCTGCCACTCTGCCCAGTCAAGCGGGCTTGCAGGACCGACCTCTACGTCGACCATAAGGATCCGTCCGTGGAGCTTGTGGACCTTGGTGCGCGGGACCTCGATCCGCACGCAAGGCACGCCACCAGGAAGGTAGAAACCACCGGAGACTTCGCGACATGACGGGTCGGCGGTGACGGTAGGGGCATCCCCGACGGAGAACAGAAGGAACTTCCCTGAGTCGTGCACCGCCACGCCTACAGCCGAGCCCACGGCTGCGAGCATTAGCACCGCGAGTACGGCCGAGATGTAATGGCGCAGACGGCGTGGGACGTCAGTTGTCCGCGCCGGCGCGTCGTGCCCGGGCCCGTCCGGGCCCGCAGGCGCACCTTCCAGAGGTGATCGGTCTGGGCCTGGCCACGTCGGTTCTCCGCCGGAGGGCGGTACAGTCGGCCAGATGTCGCTCATCGCCCTCCGTCGCTTTGTTGCCTCGGTAAGTACTGGGGTGTCAAGTACTGGGGTGTCAAGTGCGTGCTCCGGGTCGGCGGTTGCCGTCTCAGGAGTTGTCTCGAAGCGCTTGGCCCTTGGGGCTTGCTGGCCGGCAAGGACCGCACTCTAGTGCGCCGGCGTGAGCTGTTCGTCGGCCCGCGCCTGAGGGTCCGACAGGCAACCGGAGCCCGCCTGCGAGCCAGTGCGACCTTGTTGGCGGTCAGCGTCGTCGTTGGTGCAATAGTTTCCGCAGCTCTGGCGGCCGGCACCGGGTTCATCGTCCAAGCGCTGCTGCAGGCTGTCAAGAGTGGAGGCTGAAGCCCGCCGCAGGCGAGCGGTAGCGGTCGCGGGGCATACGGGTGATGCCGGCACGGTGAGGAACGCTCTCGATGACCCCGCTCCATCGGTGCGCCAGGGCGCTCTCGTCGCGTTGGCGCGGATCGGATCTCTCAGTTGCCAGGAACTACAACGTGCTCTGGGGGACCCCGACGCCGGCGTGCGCCGGCGTGCGTGCGAAGTGGCCGGCCGGCTCGGGACTGGGAACCGACTGGATGTGGAGCAAACCGCCGACGCCGGGGACGTGGCCACCGAGAACTGTGATGAGCTTGTAGCCGCCCTGCGGTGCTGCGCCGACGACGGTTCACCTCAGGTGTGCGAGGCAGCCTGCTACAGCCTCGGGGAGCGGCCCGGGCGAGACGTCACGACCACCGTCCTGGTATTGATCAGGGTCGCTGGTAACCACCCTGAGGCACTTTGCCGGGAGGCAGCTATTGCTGCACTGGGCTCAATCGGTGACCCGCTCGGCCTGGAAGCGGTTGTTGCGGCGCTGAGTGACAAGCTCGGGGTCAGGCGTAGAGCGACCGTCGCTCTCGCAGCCTTCGACGGCCCCGTGGCGGAGGCGGCCCTGAGGAGGGCGGCAACCTCGCGCGACTGGCAGACGCGCCAGGCAGCCGAAGATCTGCTTGGTGACCGCCGCTCACAGTCCTGATTGCCGCTGACTTGATGCCTGCAGTCCAGCAGACCAGCAGCCCCTCACGGCCCGGAGGCCAGCTGGGCCCGTAAGCCGGCTAGGTCAGTAAAAGGTCGGCGATGGCCTCAAAGTTCTCTATGCACTTGCCGGCGCCCTGGACCACGCACTCCAAAGGGGCATCTACAAGGTGTACGGGCAACCCGGTCTCTTCCGCCAACCTCTTGTCGAGACCCTTCAGCATGCCGCCGCCTCCAACCAGGTGCAACCCCTGGCTGAGCAGGTCCTGGGACAGCTCTGGGGGAGCAGCCCCCAGGCAGCGCAGGACGGCGTCGACTATGGCTCCCACCTGCTCTTCAATGGCTTCACGGACTTCCTCGGGAGCGAGTATCACTGTCTTGGGCAACCCGCTCATCAGGTCGCGCCCCCGCACCTCTGCCTTGACGCCGTCGTCCATCGGCCACGCCGAGCCGATGGCCACCTTGATCTCCTCAGCGGTGCGTTCGCCGATGGCGATCCCGTACTCGCGGCGAACATATGCCTGGATCGTCGTGTCGATATCAAAACTGCCCACCCTGATCGCCTCGAGAGCCACGACGCCCCCAAGCGAGATCACGGCCGTCTCTGTCGTCCCACCGCCAATGTCGCACACCATGTTGCCCAGCGGCTGGTGAATGGGTAGGCCGGCACCAATGGCAGCAGCAGTGGGCTGCTCGATGAGGCTGACGCTGTTCGCGCCCGCCGCTCGGGCCGCCTCTTCTACGGCACGACGCTCGACGGGGGTGATTGCGGACGGCACGCAGATGAGCACGCGCGGGCGCCCGAAGCGCGATATCCCGGCTCGCTTTAGAAGGAGCTCGATCATCCTTTGCGTCACATCAAAGTCGGTAATGGCCCCTTTGCGGAGTGGCCTTACGGCGACGATGTAGCCGGGGGTACGCCCGATCATTTGCCAGGCCTCGCGGCCCATGTTGAGGACCGAGTTGGTCCGGCTGTCGAGCGCGATCACGGTCGGTTCGTTCAGCACGATCCCTCGGCCCCTCGCGTAAACGAGCGTGTTGGCCGTACCGAGATCTATGGCCAGGTCTCTAGACAGTTTCGGTCTCCCCTCTGCGCATGCGCACGGTGCCGCTCTCGTTGGCGGCTGGTGGCCGTGGTGATGGTGGCCGTGGTGCTGGTGGCTTTTGCTCAGCGCTCGAGCGTTCGGCGGTATGGCGTGACGGCAACCTGTGAACGGGTGCCACCGCCTGTAATGACCGGGAAAACTCGGCGATCCCGTCCTCCATCGACTTGGGCCGGCGCGACACGAGGACGATTACTGCTATGGCGACCGTGGCGGCGACGGCGGCGCCGGCTATCCAAGCCAACGTCGTCCATTGGATGCCGGGCGTGGTCTTGTGTGCCACCGCGACCAGCAAAGTCGGCCTGAGCAGCGAACTCGGCCCGACCAGGTGCCGGTACGAACTGGCCGGTGATCCTGCGCTGGCACCGGCGAGTAGGCCGTTCATCTGCATGCGCTGGCGCTCCCTGGTGCTCGGCTGTCGTAGTTGTCGGTGTGCTCGGTGTGCTCGGTGTCGCTCTGGGGATCGTGACCGGCGCCGGCGAGAGGGTGTGTACCCAGCCCCCATGCGCTACCACCCTGCCACGTTTCCTTTTTCCAGATCGGCACTTCGGCCTTGATCACGTCGATGCCCCACCTTGCTGCGTCGAATGCTTCGGGTCGGTGAGGCGCCGAAACGGCTACTGCCACCGATACGTCGCCCGGGCCGAGGATGCCTGTTCGGTGCAGCAGTGCTATGGCGCCGATGGTAGGCCACTGCTGGCGCATGCGTGTGGCGATGTCTGCCAGCTGCCGCTGTGCTGCCTGCTCGTATGCCTCGTACTCCAACGACACAACCCCGGGCCGACCCTCGGCGTGGTCTCTGACTGTACCGGCGAAAGCCACAACAGCTCCGCAGCTGGGGCGCACGACCCAAGAGGTCAGGGTGTCAAAAGCAATGGGTTGCGACCCGACTGACACCCAGTCGTCGCCAACGGCCAACGTCACTGCACAATCCTATTGGGGGACGGCACATCGCTCAACGGGCGCTGCTCGGGGCCGTGAACGGGGGTACGAGCTGCCGGCCGCCAGGGCGGGGCGATGTCAGCCTGGAGGGTGCCATCTGTAACCTCGTTTGCAGCGTATGGCTACGGAGGAAGATAGACCCGACGAAGAGCAACCACGGGAGGGCGACGAGCTCGACGAGGACGGCCCTGCGGTTTCATATGTCCATCCTGACGACCGCCTGTGGCGCCATCCGTCGGAGATCGCCGCCGCAGGTGCCTCCGCGGCTCCGGTCGAGGCGCCCCGGCCTCGGGAGCCGAGCACGTGGGCCCGCTTGGCAAGTGCGCAGACGTGGGTGGTCGCCGTCGTAGCCGGGCTGGTAGGGGCCCTCGTCGGAGCGGGCGTACTCAGTGCCGCTGGTGTCGTAATCGGAAGGGCGCAGCCGGCGCTCAGCTCCAATCATCCCCGTACGACATCGACCGTGCGACCGGCTGCCGACGACCAAGGGCTGACGCCTCTCATCGACACCATGGGGCCCTCGGTGTTCCAACTGGACTTCAGTGGAGCGCAGGGGCAGGCCCTGGGTAGCGGCGTCGTCGTCGGGTCCAGCGGGAACGAGTGCTACGTGGTGACTACGAGCTCGCTCTTGGCTGACGCCGGGCCCTCCAGCCAGGTGCAGGTGAGCGACTACTGGGGAGACATCGGCCGGGGGCGCACCGTCGGGACTGACCTGGAGGCTGGGCTCGCCGTGGTCGAAGTCGCGCTGCCTCCTTGCACTGCCGACGCTGCAACCGTGGGGACGGTCGGGGAGACCCAACCCGGCGAGGAGGTGATCGCCGTGGGTTCCGCGGCAGCCGCCTCTTCAGCGGGGGGACCGGATTTTTCGACCGGGTATTTGGACGGCAGTGAGGCGTACATTGCGCCCGCCAGCGGGAGCACCAACGGCCTCTATTCGATGATGGTGTCCACCCTGCCACTAGCGCCCTCCGGCGCCGGCGATGCCGTTGTGGATGCTCAGGGGAACCTCCTGGGCATCGCGAACCCGGTACCCGCCTCCGCCGGCCAGCCACAGCTCACTTATGTCATCCCGATAGACGTGGCTATGGTGGATGTCAGTGCCCTGGTCAAGGGTGCCGATGTGCCGGCTCACGCGTGGCTGGGCGTCGTCTCTGCAACCGATATCTCCGGCCCTGGAGCCAACCGGCTCGGCGTCCAGGGTGCCGTACAGGTCCAGGGCATCGCTCCAGGTAGCCCCGCAGCCCGCGCCGGGATCCAAGACGGCGACGTAATAACCGGGGTCGACGGGCCCGTGCCCTCAGTAGGGGCGCTGGTCGCCTGGTTGGCCGGTGCGGGGCCTGGCCGTGTGTGCCGGGTGAGCTGGGTCCATAACGGTCGCCACCGAAGTGCCGACGTCACCTTGGGGACACAGCCGGCGAGTACCCAGGTGTCCTGATCGGCCTTTTGCCGTAGCGGGGACGATTAGGAGCGCCTGCTGCGCACCAGGGCCGCACCGCCTGCCGCAACTACCCCGGCGAGCGCAGCGGTGGCCCCCAAGGTCACGCCCACTCGCTTGGACTGTGAAAGGTCATCCCAATGAGGTCGCTGGTCGGTGACCACGAGCGCCTCCTCTGAGCTGTACTCGGGGGCCCATCCCGTCATTTTGAGCTTGTCAGCGGCAACGACCCACGTGTTTGACGCATAGGGCTTCGAGCCTGCCGGCCAACGCCTGCCGGTCAGGCTGTCGTGGGTGCTCCGGGCATGAACCACCAGGCCCCGCAGCCGCGCCGGCAGGGGTAGGCCCGCTGTGCCCCCGACCAGCGCGCGAGCGATGTCCTCTGGGATGCCCGCGTCAGGGGCGACATTGAAGACGCCGGCCAGGTCGTGCTCGATGGCGTGTACCACCGCCGCTGCCAGGTCGTCAACATGCAGGTACTGGACCATGCGCTCGTTGCTGGACCTACCCGACACCGTCAGTGCGCGGTAGAGAGGTTGCTCCAGGGGCCCGACGGCACACGCCGGGCGCAAGATCGCGACCCCGGGCCGATCATCCTGAGCCGCCCAGCGCTCCAGTGCCAACTCCGCCGCCCTCTTCTGGACGGCGTACGTGAACTGGGGGTTAGGGCGGGGCTCGACGTCCTCGGTCAGGGGTACGGGATTGTCCGGCCAGGCGCCGTAGACAGTGGCACTGGACATGAACACGAGCTGGCTCGGCTCTATGGCCTCCGCCGCATAGGTGACCGCCCGCAGGATGTCGAGGTTGGGCCCGGGGGAGGGGCTCCATGCCAGATGGACCAATGTGGACGCCCCTTTTCCCAAAGCCGCCAGCTCCTCGGCCGCGTCGGGAGCCTCCAGGTCGAAAGTATGGGCCTCGAGCTTGGGCCAGGTGCCGGCCAGGCAATGGCGGTCTACGCCGACTACTTCCTTTACCCAGCTCTCGGTGGCGAGCCGCGCGACGAGGCGCCGGCCGAGTTCCCCGGCGCAACCAGTGACCAGCACCCTTTTCGTGCCAGTGATGATGCTTGTGCCGGACGGAGTGCTCACGCCAGACGGGGTGCTCATAAGCGAGAGCCCTTTCCCCAGGTCGACCGGACGTGGCCCGGTTGGCGCAAGCCCGGCCAGCTGGTTCGGCTCACTAGGCCGTGCAGCTGGTAGCCAGCCAGGATAGCGCGTACAGGTAACCTCAAGGGATGAGCGAGCAGACGCCGTTCCCCGGGAGTGGCGGTCCTTTCGGGGACCTTATGAGGGACCTGGCGCGCTTGCTGAGCGCCCAAGGGCCCGTCAATTGGGAGGTGGCTCGCCAGCTGGCGGCGTGGACGGCGACCGAAGGCCAGGCCGAGGCCAATCCTGACCCCATTGCCCGCATCCGCACAGAGGAGCTGCTGAGGGTTGCCGACATGCACGTCGCCGAGGCCACCGGCCTCGCCACATCGCGCCGTGGATGGCTGAGCGTGCGCTGTACTACCAAGACAGAGTGGGCGGCGTCGACATTGGAGGCGTGGCGTGAGCTCCTGTCGAGGCTGGCGGTGTCCATGGGCGGCCAGGCCAGTGCGGCAGGGGCCGTGGGGGGCCCGGGCGGGACCGGTGCCTTTCCAGGCGAAGCGGGCATGGGCTCGATGGACCAGCTCCTCGGGAACCTCCCTCAGGTTCTAGGGCCGCTCATGTTCGGGGCGCAGGCAGGGACGATGGTGGGCCATCTCGCCAACCGGGCCATGGGGCAGTACGACATGCCGATGCCCGCGCCTGAGATCGACGAACTGCTCAATGTGCCGGTCTCGGTCGACGGGTTCGCCGGCGAATGGAGCCTGCCTGCCGACGACGTCCGCATGTACGTGTGCCTGCGTGACGTCACATACCACAGCGTGCTTTGCCGCCCGCATATCGGGACTTTCTTCCGGGAGCACCTGTCTGCTTATGCGAGCGCGTTCCAGATGGACCTAGCGTCCTTGCAGGACAAGCTCGGAGGTATCGACCCGACGGATCCTTCGTCGTTCCAGCGTTCCCTGGGAGATCCGGACCAGTTGCTGGCGGAGATGCAAAGCGACCAGCAGAGGCGCCTTTTGGTCCCGTTTTCCGCCTTCGTCGCCGTGCTCAGCGGGTACACCGATTTCGTCATCGAGAAAGTGGGCCGGCGCCTGGTCGGGTCCTACGGGCTTGTCGCCGAGGCGTTTCGGCGCCGCCAAGTCGAAGACGGGCCCGGGCAGCGGGCGTTAGGCAAACTCCTTGGCGTAGAGGTCGACCAAGGGACCGTCGAAAATGGTCGTGCGTTTGTCAACGGTGTTGTTGAGCGGGCCGGCGAGGATGCTCTTCGTCGCCTTTGGGAATCGGACGCGACGCTGCCAACGCCTGCGGAGATCGGTGCTCCGGGCCTGTGGCTAGCCCGAATGGAGTACGCACCGGGGACGGGCTCCGAGTAGCGGCCGATAAAGCGCCGGCCGGCTCCCCGCCGTCAGCGCCCTTGCGCCCCGGTTGGTGAATCCTCGCTGGGAGTGCCTTCACTGTGCTGGCGTGCGGAGGAGGCCGGGCTCGGCCTGGTGGCGATAGCGCCCGGGCGGGGTGCGGAGCCCGGGAACCAGCCAGGTAGGGCTCCCCGCCGCGCCCGGCGGGCGCCGGTGTTGAACGCGGCGGCACCCACCAGCCCGGCGACCCCGATGGCGGTGAAGCCCTCTGCGAGGGTAGGTGCAACGAGCACTGCGAGCAGTCCCCCGACGGCCCAGGCGAGCTGGAACGCGCTTTCGAACCGAGCGAAGGCCCGGCTGCGAACGTGCGCAGGCAGGTCCCTCTGCACGAGCGAGTCGAAGGCCGTCTTTCCCGATCCGGCTGCGACGCCGATCCCTGTAGCCAGGAAGACAGCTACCAGCCAGTGGTGACCGATCTGCACTATTCCGGCGCTCAGGCAGACCGCGCCCATCAAGCCCGCCGCAGCTATCACCATCCACTCTTCTCTGGCTACGCGGCGCAGGCGGGGAGCGAGGTACACCCCGGCCACGTTGCCGACCTGGCTCCCGCCGAGCGCAAGGCCGTACCAGACCCAAGCGGCGTCCCCCCTGCGGAACGTGAACACGAGGAGAAACGTGGCAAAACCGGCGCAAAAGCGCAGTGCACCAGTAGCGATGGCCGCCAGTTCAACGCCGCCGGGAGGTAAGCCTTCGGCACGCGGTGGCGCATCGAGCCGGGCGCCGGCGGCCCAAGGCTGTCCAGCGCTGGGCCGAGCCGGGGCGCCTAGGGGAAGGTAAGGCTGCTGGGGGAGGCCCGGTGCCGTGCGGCGGGCCGGCACCGTGACCGCGTCGACCTCATGGGTGCGGCCGCCGCTCAGGCGCCGGCACTGCCAGGCGCACAGTGCGTACACACTCGCGTCCAGCCTGAGGGCGGTCGGAGCGCTGAACAATTGCATGACGCCGGCGCCCAGGCCACCTGCCAGCATGCCTGCGGCAGAGGCGCCCATCGTAAGTTTGGAGTTGGCGGTCACCAGGCGTTCTGGTTCCGGAACGGCGACGGGCACCAAGGAGGCTTTGGTGACGAGGAAAAGCTTCGAGAAAACGAGGGCGCAGAAGGTAACGGGGAACAGGGCCAAGGACGTCGTCCATAAGGCCATGAGGAGGCAGCACGCCGCCCTCCCCAACCCTGAAGCGACCGCAACTGCACGCCGGCCGCCCCGCGCCCCTTCCAAGCGGGGGCCGAGCAGCGGGCCCACCACCGCGAAGGGGGCCACCGTGAGGACCAGCGAAAGGGCGACGCGCGAGCGGGCTGCGTTGGTGGAGACATCGAAAAAGACGGAACCGGCGAGAGCCACCGCGATCACAGCGTCCCCGCAGGACGACAATGCCTGCGCTCGGGCGAGCTGCGTGAACGCAGCGGTCGAGCCGGTTTGCGGGCCCAGCCGGAAGAAGAAATGGTCGGCGTGGCGGGCGACGTTGCCCAGGTGGGCGGTCACGACGTCTTTGAACCTTGCCATCGGCGTTCGTGCCTCTCGTACTTCCTCTTAGGCGAGACTACTGCCGGTGCAGTGGTGCAAGTCTCAAGTGGGGAGAGGAGGTGGCCGAGGGTCCGTTTATGGCAGATTTTCAGCGAGGCTCAAGCGCTGCGGCCGCTATCAACGGTCTCACCAAGGCGGCTGCCCAGGCGGGCGCAACAGATCCTTCGCTAGGCCCGAACAATGCGGCTCCCCCTGCCGCCGGTTCTCCGGGGGTTACGCCCGCGTGGGCATCGCTGCTCGAACCTCATGGGCGCTCGGCTTTGCCGCCGTTGCCCGCACCCACCCAGTCCCAGCCCAAGGTCGGTTCGCCGGGCGGCAATGGCACTCCTATCCCGGCGCAAGCCGCTGCCAGCCTGCTCGGCTCCTTGACGGGCAAGGTGGCGGCCGGCACTTCGCCCGCCCGCCCGCCCGCCGCTGTGCCCCCGCGGCAGTCTCCAGCGG